>JAUSPT010000045.1 GCA_030652805.1 bacterium
TCTTAATTCCTTCGCAGTCATTGTGATAACGCCCTTTCTCTCCATAATGTCCTCCTCCTTCCTTCTGGAGAACATTGTAACCCCTCAAAGGGGACATTTTTAATTTGCTAGAAAGGGACATTATCATTTTGGTATTACATAGAATATGCGCTCTTACTTTGACAAAAACAAACGATTTTTGTTATAGTAGCGGCATGAAAATAGGAATTATAGGACTTCCTCAAGTTGGCAAGAAAATTCTATTTGAAGTTCTGACACAACAAAAATCCAACACACCAGATAATTCAAGAGACATAATCCCTGGCGTTGTAAGAGTAAAGGATACTAGATTTGACAAACTTGTTTCCATATATTCCCCTAAAAACGAGGTTCCTGCAACAATAGACATATCGCTTCTTCCTAAAATAGAAAAGGAAACAGTATCAAGAGGAGAGGTTTTTGCAAAGATCGCAGATGTGGATGCGCTTTGCCATATAGTCCGCTCATTTGAAGATGAATCAGTTTACCATGTTGAAGGTTCAATTAATCCCATTCGGGATATAGCCGCAATTAATTCCGAACTAATTCTAAATGATATGATATTTATAGAAAAAAGACTTGAAAGAATAGATAAAGAGCTTTCAAGAAAAAAGGATATAATTAAAGAAAAAGATAAAGAAATACTTTTAAAACTAAAAGCCCATCTTGAGAAAGAGCTGCCTCTCAGAACTATGCCTCTGAATAAAGAAGAGTTTAAACTAATATTAGCATATCAATTTATTTCTATGAAGCCGATGATAATAGTTTTGAATGTTGAAGAAGAAGATATAAAAGATACGAGTCTTCTTGACTCTGTAAAGCTGAAATACAAAGATCAACAAATGGAGATAATACAAGTTTCCGTTAAGATAGAATCTGAAATAGCCTCTCTTCCAGAAGAAGAGCAAAAAGACTTTCTTTCTGAGCTTGGGATAGAAGAACCGGCAATCAATGCTCTAACAAGATCATTTTATAAAACGCTTGGATTAATATCGTTCTTTACTGTAGGCAAGGATGAAGTTCGGGAATGGATGGTTAGAAAAAATTCTACAGCTCCTGAAGCAGCAGGGGTAATTCACACAGATCTCCAGCGCGGCTTTATAAGAGCACAGGTTATTAAATACGAGGATTTAGTATCCCTTGGCACAGAAGCGAAAGTAAAAGAAGCTGGAAAATGCTATGTTAAAGGGAAAGATTATATTGTAGAAGATGGAGACATAATAGATATAAGGTTTAATGTATGAAATCAGTTCTAATTACAGGATGTTCGTCAGGACTTGGGTTGTATATGGCTGAATCCTTGCAAAAAGATGGATGGAATGTGTTTGCTACTGCAAGAAAGGAACAGGATATTGAGAATTTGAAGATCAAGGGGATTAATGCTTTTTTTCTTGATGTAACAAATTCAGAGTCCATTGAAAAACTTGTTAAATATGTTTCTGAGAAAACAAATGGGAAGCTATATGCGCTGATTAATAATGCAGGATGCGGATATTCAGGAGCTCTTGAGGATATAACAAGAGACGCTATGCGCAACCAGTTTGAAATTAATGTTTTCGGAGTGCATGAACTCACTAATCGAATAATTCCGATCTTCCGTAAAAACAAAACAGGTCGTATTATTAATATAAGTTCTGCTGCAGGAAGGTTCAGCACTCCGTTTATGGGAGCTTATTCAGCATCAAAGTTTGCTCTTGAAGCACTTTCTGATGCATTGCGGCTTGAGCTTAGAAACACAGGTATAAATGTCTCTATTATTGAACCAGGGCCTCTTAAAAGCGATTTCAGCAAAAACGCCTTAGCCATCTTTCAAAATCAGGTCAATCCTCCTGAGAACAGTCATTACAAAGATATATACGAAAAAATGGGTAAATACAGACAGACAAAAGAAACAAAAAAGAACATTCCCGGACCTGATGCTCTTTATAAAAAAGTTAAGCACGCACTGGAGAGTAAGAGACCCAAGATCAGATATCCAGTTACCCTGTCTGCATATCTCGCCTTATATGTTCCCATAATCGTTCCAGCCAGAATTCTTGATTTCCTGACAACGATTTATTTAAACAGGAAATACGGTAAGTTGTGATTTATAAGTCTAATTCTTCTTCTGCTTTAAAAGCGCGGGATTTTTTCTTTTCCGACTGAATTTTTTTTACTCTGAGAATTTTCTCTTTTGTCCTTTTTGATCTCTTGCGTTTCTGTCGCCTTATTTTGGCAATGCGCTTCGCTTCTTCGCTTTTCTTGCCTAGCTGAATCTGCTCTATTTTATCAGCGAGTATTCTGCGGGCTAGGAATCTGTTAAGTACCTGTGAGCGTTCTTTCTGGCATTTGACCTCAATACCTGATGGAATATGCTTAAGATAAACACATGTTGAGGTTTTATTTACTTTCTGCCCGCCTGCGCCGCTGGAACGGACAAAGCGTTCAATGATATCCGATTCATTGATACCCAGCTGTTGCATTTTTTCATGGAGTCTTTTTTCTTTTACCTGACTTATTCCATACTTAGATAAAGCCATACTATATCCATTCACTTATTATTGGTCATTTATCATATTTATGATAACATATTGCGAAATGAATAAAAAATATAACATTATAGCTATCTTCGTTTGCGCCGCGTTATTTTTAAGCGGATGCGCCATTTTGAAACTCCCAGGACAGATAATAGTTGTTGCAGGAAAAATAGTTGTAGTAACGTTGCAAACAACGGGCAAACTGATTACAACCACCGGAAAGATTGTTGCCACAGTAGTTAAGATACCCGGTGGCAGGAAAGTCATAAAACTTACCAAAGTAGGCAATGCCCTATTTGCCAATGCGGTTCTAAACAAGAAAGTAAAAACACAACTGGTTATTGACACAGGGTGTACTCATACACAAATATCCGCAAGAATAGCCAAAAAGCTGAAGATAAAAAAGAATGAAGGCGAAAAAGTTCTGTGTGAATTAGCAAATGGGCAGAAGGTAGAAGGCAGAGCAGTTAATATTAAAGAAATCAAAGTCGGCAAAGTAAAGGCCTATAATGTAAGAGTTGTTATTCTTGACAGAGAGATATCGGGTGAATCGGATGGACTGCTAGGCATGTCTTTTTTGAATAATTTTATTTTTAAAATAGATACTGAAAAAAGTGAATTAACTCTGGAAAAGAGAAAAAAGCCCAATAGATAAAAAGCTCTTTATAAGAGTTAGTTATGAAAAGATCAGAAAAATTTCTAGTGTAAACTTTTTCTCTTTTTTCTCGTCTAACATGATAAAGTGCATACAATGAGTTCTATAAGAAAGGGAAGCAATAAAATGTTCAGATGTATAAAGCTGGTTATTACCTTCTTGTTATTTTTTAGTTTTGCATTGTTTGAAGCTAAAGCTGAAGAAGCGCTTACATGGGAGGCTTGCGTTAAAGAGGCAAAACAAAATCATCCTGATTTACTATCGGCACAGGAAAATTTAAAACAATCCAAAGCAGACAAATCAATAGCCATGAGTACTATGCTGCCGCAGATAAGCGCTGATGCAAGCGACAAAAAATTAGAAACGGATGTTAAAAAAGAATACGAGGCTTCTTCATACAGCATAACAGGAAAACAATTATTATTTGACGGCTTTAAAATAGCTAATGATGTAAAGGCTGGTTCGGAAACTATAAAGGCTTCTCAATATAACTATGCAGTAACGTCTTCCAATATAAGATTAAGATTAAAAACTGCCTTTACTGAACTTCTAAGAACCCAGAAACTTGTTCTTATGACAGAAGAGATAGCTTTGCGCAGAAAACAGAATTCGGAACTTGTAAAATTGCGTTACGAAGCAGGCAGAGAACACAGGGGTTCATTGTTGACCTCTCAAGCTGATTTAGCTCAGGCTGAATTTGAAGTTGTTCAGGCGAAAAGGAGTGTTTCTCTGGCCCAAAGACAATTAACAAAAGAATTAGGACGCAGAAAATTGGTATCTATTGAGGCAAATGGAGATTTCGGAATTACAGAGATCAATAGACAAAAACCAAACTTTGAATATTTAGCTGATAACACGATTTTCTTAAAGGAACTTATTGCTAAGAAAGAAGCGGCTAGATTTGGTTTAAAATCTGCTAAGGCTGACTTTTTCCCTAAAGTTTACGCCAGTGCCACTACAGGAACAACTAACTCGGATTGGCTGCCGGACGAGGATACGTATGCATGGTCGGTTGGTGTAAGCGTATCTTTGCCAATATTCGAAGGCGGAAGCAGAATAGCTAAAATTTCTAAAGCCAAAGCAGGACTGAATAAGGCACAAGCGGATGAACGAAGCGGACGAGATAGTATTATTTTTACATTAGAAGAAACATGGACAGAGTTTCAGAATGCAACGGACAGGGTCTCTGTGCAAAGCAAATATCTTGAAGCCGCTAAAGAACGGGCACAGATAGCTAATGCTCAGTATTCGACAGGACTTGTATCTTTTAATGATTGGATAATTATTGAAGATAATATCGTAAGTGCAAAGAAATCTTTTTTGAATGCTCAAGCAAATATTCTGGTAAATGAAGCTAACTGGATACAGGCAAAAGGAGGAACTCTGGATTATGAAAAATAAGAAGTGGAAAGTTTATTCTATTTTATTAATCGTATTACTTATCATCGGCATAGTGGCAATAAGGACAAATAGAGGCAAGGTTTCTCAAGAAATTGTCAAGGTAATAACGCCAGTCTATGGCAATATTCAAAATTTTATATCAACGACCGGCACAGTACAGCCTCAAAACCGCCTTGAGCTAAAGCCGACAATCAGCGGACGAATTGAGAGTATTTTGGTTAAAGAGGGGGAAAAAGTAAAAATCGGTCAAACCCTTGCATGGATGAGCTCAACGGAAAGGGCAGCTCTTTTAGATGCCGCCAGAGCGCAGGACGAAAAAAGCATGAAATACTGGCAGGATGCGTATAAGCCTACTCCTCTGGTAGCCCCTATTGACGGAGAGGTAATTGTTAGAGCAGTTGAACCGGGTCAGACTGTTACTTCTTCTGACGCTGTGATTGTATTATCGGACCGCCTAATTGTTAATGCTCAGGTTGATGAAACCGATATCGGAAAAGTAAAGCCCGGTCAAACAGCAATCATCAGTTTAGACGCATATCCTCAGGTAAAAGTAGACGCAAAAGTTGACCATATATCCTACGAATCTAAGGTTGTTAATAATGTCACTATTTATGAAGTTGAAATTGTTCCCCAGCGGGTACCCGATGTTTTTCGCTCAGGTATGAGCGCAAACGTAAACATAGTAGAGACAAACAAAGATAATATCTTGATCATACCTCTTGAAGCCCTCAATCGGGATAAAAAAGGCAGTTTTGTCCTTTTAAGTCAAAGCAAAGATGAAAAGTCCCTTAAGCGTGAGGTTCAACCTGGCATTTCTGATGAACAAAACATAGAAATTATCTCAGGGCTGATGCCAGAAGATAAAATAATAATTAAGACCCAGAAGTATATGCCCTCAAAAGGCACAGATGGCGGCAGTAATCCTTTTATGCCTTCTCGTAAGAAAAAGAAGTGATAGAATTAAAGAATATAAACAAGACCTACAAAATTGGCGAAATAGGAGTACAGGCGTTACGTAATGTATCCATGGAGATTACTCCGGGGGAATTTGTTGCCATTATGGGTCCTTCAGGTTCCGGCAAATCAACTCTTCTTCATTTATTAGGTTTTTTAGACAAGCCTGATTCAGGCTCGTACTATTTAGGAAAAAAAGAAGTAGCGAATCTCACTGATGATGAATCAGCTATTTTAAGAAATCGTCTGGCAGGTTTTGTCTTTCAGCAATTTCATCTGCTTCCCCGAATGACTGCCTTGGAGAATGCAGAACTTCCTTTAATCTATGCTGGTAAACGTCACCTAAAAGAGAAAGCTCTACAACAGATTGAGGCGGTTGGTCTCACACAGAGAGCATCTCACAGCCCGAATGAACTTTCCGGCGGAGAACGACAACGAGTTGCCATTGCACGTTCTTTAGTGAATGAACCATTGATTATTTTTGCCGATGAACCAACAGGCAATCTTGACACAAAGAGCGGACAAGAGATTATGGCAATTTTGCAAAGATTGAATCAGAATGGTAAAACCATTGTGATGGTTACCCATGAGAAAGAGATTGCCCAGTACGCAAAAAGAATCATTTGTATGCGCGACGGTAAAATTATTTCTGATGAAAAAATTAAAACTGAGACTGAGAAGGTTTCTTCACCCTCTGTAATCATTCCATTAGAAGACATTCTATCGGAGTCACATTCAACTGTCAGAAAGGCCGAGTTCTTAGACCATATCCGACAGGCTGTTCAGGCCATATTTTCACATAAGATGCGTTCAATCCTTTCTATTCTTGGTATTCTTATCGGTGTTGCAGCAGTAATTGCTATGCTCGCTTTAGGGCAGGGAGCAAAAGAGTCTATTTCGCAAAGATTAGCTTCTTTAGGTTCAAATCTCTTAGTTATAAGCCCCGGCTCCCGACGAACGCACGGAGTAGCTTTAGAAGCCGGAGCAATCACTCGATTTACGCTAAGAGATGCGGAGGCAATCACAAAGCTGCCAATGCTGGAAAAAGTTTCTCCTACGGTAAGAGGTCGTGCTCAACTCGTTTATGGCAATAAAAACTGGAATACACAGGTTTACGGCACAGGAGCAGATTACGCATCCATGCGGGCGTCTATTCCTACTGTCGGCAGGTTTTTTGCAGAAGAAGAGTTACGGATGCGTCAGAAAGTGGTTTTGCTTGGGACTACTATAGTAAAAGAAGTTTTCGAAGATATTAATCCGGTTGGCTCAACAGTCAGAATAAACCGCATAAATTTTAAGGTAATCGGTATTCTGCCGGAGAAAGGAGCAACCGGCTGGCATGACCAGGATGATCTGGTGGTTATTCCTATTACTACTGCTATGTACCGGCTTCTGGGAAAGGATTATGTGGATTCTATTGATGTGCAGGTAAAAGATATTAGTATGATGGAGAAAGCACAATCTTCAATACGCCAGCTTATTATCAAACTTCACCGTCTTGACGAAGACGATGAAAGTTCATTTCGAATTCGTAACATGGCTGAAATTCAGGAAGTTCTAGAGAGCACAACAAGGACAATGACTTTGCTTTTGGGTTCTATCGCAGCTATAGCCCTTTTAGTCGGCGGCATAGGCATTATGAACATTATGCTTGTTTCAGTAACCGAACGTACCAGAGAAATAGGTCTTCGTAAGGCAATAGGAGCACGCAGGAAAGACATACTGTCCCAGTTTCTTATTGAGTCCGTTGTTATGACATTTAGCGGTGGAATAATTGGTATTATATTTGGAGTGGGCATAGCTTCCCTCTTGTCTTTCTTTGCAGGCTGGGCAACTAAGGTTTCTGTATCATCGGTAGTTTTGGCTACGACGTTTTCTGTTGCCGTTGGGATAGGATTCGGCTTCTGGCCTGCCCGTCAGGCTGCAAAACTCAATCCGATAGAAGCGTTAAGATACGAATAAAAGAGTCCCCCTTTGCCTCCGCCCTTTTATTTTGTAGGGGCACAATATTTTGTGCCCTTTTTTCTTTACGTCATTGCGAAGAATGAAATCCAAAGCAATCTCGTTTTTTACATCATTACTCAACTTGATTGAGCAATCCAAAAATTAAATTTATTGAGGTTTTTGGTAATTTGAGGTAGGGTAATATTAAAGTGACTGTTCGATATGTTAGCAAGATTATTTATTTCAATAGTATGTTTAACAAGAGTTCTGCAAAATGGAGAATTAAAGGAAAAAGAAAAAGAGATAGAGAATAAAAAAAGGCAGAAACATACATCAAAGGTAGAAAAAAGAATGTTAAAGAGATTTTCAGAAGGAATTAGACGATTTAAGACATAGTT
>JAUSPT010000046.1 GCA_030652805.1 bacterium
ATGACTTTTCCTTTCGCTTTTTGTTGTAACTTGTTATTTGGAAAGCAGTTACATTATGCCAAGACTGGAGGGAAAAGTCAAGAAATTAATGTTCGCAACTTTCTGTGTGCCAGTAGGTTGTGAGTTTTACAGGAGACTATAAATATCAAAAAAAGGAGGAGGTGCTATGAAGAAACTAGCTATTATCAGTGTAAGTGTAATCGTGTCTTTGGTATTGATCAGCGGATCAATACTTGCGCAAACCATGAAAAAAAAGGAGCGTCCTTTTAAGCAGACTGTATTATCCTACATCATTCCATCTGAATATGGCAGGCTTGTTGCTGCCAGTCCAAGCTTTAATCAGCTGTGTTTTGAAGCAGAAAACGGAGATATTTATATTGTTCTTAGATCACACACAGCTATTAGTAGTGTGTATATAATAAAGAGAAAATGAAAGTGTCATAACATGGGCAAGATTCTCATAGCTTCTGATTCTTTTAAAGGGGCTGCTTCAGCTCTGGAGGTGTGTAATGCTATTGAAAACGGGATTAAACAGGTATGTCCAAAAGTAGAGACCATAAAAATCCCAATGGCAGACGGAGGAGAGGGGACTGTTGAGAGTCTCATAGCAGCTACAAAAGGCAAATTAATCACCAAAACCGTAACAAATCCTCTTGGAGAAAAGGTCAAAGCCAAATTTGGAATTCTCGGAGATAATAAAACTGCTGTTATTGAAATGGCTGAAGCATCCGGACTGCCACTTGTGCCCCCTGGAAAAAGAAATCCACTTAAAACCACCACATACGGAACCGGTGAATTAATAAAATACGCTCTGGAAAAAGGGTGCAGGAGATTCATAATAGGTATTGGGGGCAGCGCAACTGTTGATGGCGGGGCAGGTATGGCACAGGCATTGGGAGCAAAACTAGTTGACAGGAGAGGCAGAGAAATAGGATTTGGTGGAGGCAGTTTATCAAACTTATTTAAAATAGACATTAGCTCTATGGATGAGCGCATTAAAGCCTGCGATTTCGAAGTTGCATGCGATGTTCGTAACCCGCTTTGCGGCTCAAATGGAGCAGCATATGTATATGGGTCACAAAAGGGAGCGACTAAGGCACAAATACCCAAGCTTGACGAGGCTCTATCCCATTTTGCCAGCGTAATTCGCAGAGATATTGGAGTAGAAGTGGAGAATCTAGCAGGGGCAGGAGCTGCTGGAGGATTAGGAGCCGGACTGGTTGCTTTCCTTGGCGCACATCTAAAAAGCGGAATAGAACTGGTTATGAATGCAAGCGGTATTGAGCACTACATCCAGGAAGTTGATCTGGTGATAACTGGTGAAGGCAAAATTGATGGACAGACTATATTTGGGAAAACACCCATAGGGGTTGCAAAACTGGCCAAAAAATATGGCAAACCAGTTATCGCAGTATGTGGAATGGTGGATGAAGGATATGAAGAAGTGTACAAAAATGGAATTGATGCAATAATAACTGAGTTTAACAGCTCTCTAACTACACAAGAACAAATAGGTCAATGCAAAGGACTTATCCAGCAAATTACAGCTAATGCAATGCGTTTAGCCGTAATTGCTAAACTTAAATTAAGTCAATAACAGAAAGGAGCAGATATGATAAAATCAAGAGAAAGAAGAAAGCATCCCCGCACACAGCTCACCTATCACCTCCCCCTGAATCTGGCTCTCAAGAACAAAACGAGTGTTCACGCACATTGCAAGGACATAAGTAAAAGCGGCATAAAAATAGCAGGGAAATTTCGAATAGAAAAAGGTGGAACAATAAGAATCAAGCCTATGTTTTCAGGGCAAGATTACGCAGAAGAAATTGTAGCTCAAGCCGTATGGTCAGGGCCTGCTTCAGCAAAAGATACTTATGAATATGGATTAAAATTCTTGCATGCATATGATAAAGAAATAGATAAAATTACCACACAAGTCTGAGCCCAGTCTTATCTTTGTCTGAATTTTCCTATTAGCGTAAACACATGTCTTAATTCTTTGAGCTTTAAAAAATAGGATATGATAAGGAAACTAATAGTTCCAGCAAAAGCAGGGATAAAAAACTGAATAAGACGCACTGTAAGTAGATTCCCTTCAATACCTATTATCCATTTTAATGTAAACCAGCAGGTTATTGCCATTACTGCTGATCCGGGTAACAAACGGGACAACGTATCCCTTATACCATGCCAATTTATTTTAGCTATTTTTTTATCAAATAGAATAAAGAGAATTACCATATTGGCTGTAGCAGAAATGGAAGTTGCTAGAGCCAGTCCTCCTAGCTTCAATGGCCACATCAGCACTAAATTAAGTATAACATTCATAAGCATGCTTAAGCATGCTATTTTTAGAGGAGTTTTTGTATCTTTAACTGAATAGAATGCACGTGTAATGATCTGATTAGCTGAATATGCAACAAGTCCAAAGCTATAGCATAAGAGTCCAAAACTTGTTGCTTTTATAGAATAGAATTGAAATTTTCCCCATCCAAATAATAACTGGATGATTTGAAATCTCAGGACTATGAATAATACGCTCAAGGGGATAGTGATTGAAATAATCATTTTTATGGAAAAGGTGAAGGTTTCTTTTAGTTTATCAATATTATTTTCCGAAGCAAAACCAGCCATAGCAGGTAAAATAACAGTGCCTAGGGCTATGGCAAATACAGCCTGAGGAAATTGTATCAAGCGGTTAGCGTAGTAGAGTGCAGATACAGCTCCTTCGCCTACTATATGAGAGAATGAGGCTAGAAATGTATCAACAAGAATGTTTATATGATACACCCCTGAGCCCAATATGACAGGAATCAGGAGCGTTCCTATCGTCTTGGCTGCTGGATGATTAAATCTGGGTTTTAGTTCTCTAAAAAATCCCCTGCCTCGCTTTATCAAGCTGGGTAATTGAATCCCAAGTTGCCCTATTCCTCCAATCAGGACTGCAATTGCCAGGCCTACTACTGGTTCCTTCATCCTGCGGCAGAAAAATATAAGAGCTGTAATCATACATATATTCAGGATACTGGGAGCAAGTGCGGGAATAAAAAAGATTCTAAAGGAATTCAGGATGCTTGTCATGAGAATGGCTATGCCTATGAATAAGATATATGGGAACATTATCCTCAGGAGCTTTGTTGCAAGCTCTATTTTGCCTGGAGTTTGAATGAACCCATGAGCTGCTATCTTCATGATAAGAGGCGCAAAAACAATGCCAATGGCGGTAATAAAGAGTAATATACACAAGAATATCATTCCTACAGATACAGCCATATTCCATGCTTCTTTTTCACCTTTTTTCTTAAGATAATCTCCCATAACAGGAATAAACGAGGCACTAAATGCATTTTCTCCAAGGAGACGTCTCAGTGTATTTGGAATTCTGAAAGCAACAAAAAAGACATCTGCAAACATTGATGTGCCAAAAAGCGAGGCTAATAAAATATCTCTAATATAGCCAAAAACTCTGCTGATAATTGTTGCGAGTCCAACCTTGCCTGCAGATCTTGTGAGAGAAGTTAGCTCCATACAGCCCAGGGGGCAGAAGCGGACTTCCATGCCTGGTTAAGCTCAAGATTATCCTTATATGTATCCATACACTCCCAAAAACCATGATGCTTATAAGCAGCTAATTCTTTGTCTTTGGATAATTGATAGAAAGGCTTTCTTTCGAGAATATCATCTTTTTCCAAATATTCAAATATACGCCTGTTAAACACAAAAAAACCTCCATTTACCCAGTGAGTAAGAACAGGTTTTTCATGGAAATCCTTAACCGTATTATCAGATCCTATATCCATAATACCAAACTGCGAACGTGGTTTTACTCCTGTAAGAGTTGCTATCTTTTTGTTTTTATTATGGAACTGAATTAGTCTATTTATATTGACATCTGCTACACCGTCACCATATGTTGCAAGAAAATTATCCTCCTCAATATATTTCTCTATTCTCTTAATCCTTCCTCCCGTATTAGTGCTCAGCCCAGTGTCTACAAATGTAATATTCCAGCCTCTTGTATGAGAAAAATACTCCTCTATCTTCTGTTTTTTATACCCAAGGCATAAAACAAAGCGATTAAATCCATAAAAAGAATAAATTTTCATTATATGCCATAGAATCGGCCTTTGCCCTATCTTTATTAAAGGCTTTGGAAGAAATCTTGTATGATGCCCCATTCTTGTGCCTTTACCCCCGCACAGAATTACAACCTGCATTGCTTTTTTCATATTTTGCACTTTCCCGGGAGCCTTTTAATGTAGTAACGCATTAGATACATCCTATAAAATACTGCTAATGTGTCCCAGTATGTATTTAGAATATCTATAATCCTTATCCTTCCTATTCTTTGCTCTCTGCCAAAGTTAATCTCAATAGGTGCATCTGATATCTTGTACCCAATATGATGTGCAACCATTAGAAGCTCTACATCAAAGGCAAACCGCTTAACAAGTATTACATGAAAAAGGGAATCCAATACTTTTCTCTTAAACACTTTCAAGCCCGTCTGAGTGTCCCTAATCTGAGAGGCAAACAGTACCCTGACAAGCAAATTATAAGCATAACTTATTATTTTCCTTCTTTTGGGATAATTAAGAACAGATGCTGAATGCCTTTTTGAACCTATTACAATATCTGAGCCCTCTCTTTTCATAATATCAAAAAGCCCCTTTATCTGCCCGGGATGCAGATCAAGATCCGCATCTAGAAATACAATGTAATCTCCCTGCGCAAATCTAAAGCCACGTTTTATTGCACGGCCCTTACCTCTGTTTATTATGTTTCTTTTCACAATAACATTTGCATGCCCATTTTGGGCTTTTAAAGCCTCTTTATAAGTATTATCCAAACTCCCATCATCAACCACTATGATTTCATAATTGCAAGTGAATTGATCAAAGACCCTAATAGTCTCCTCTATATTATGAAGAATATGCTTTTCTTCATTATATGCTGGCATAATAACAGAGATTTTTCCTTTTAAATCCTTCATAAGAATTTAAACCTTGGTCCTGAAATATCGAATTGTGTTACTAAGCCCTTGTTGAATGTCAACAACAGACTCCCAATTAAGCTCTCTTTTTGCCTTGGAAATGTCAGGCCTGCGCACTTTTGGATCATCAACAGGCAGAGGTTTAAAGATAATCTTGCTTTTACTTCCTGTGATTTGAATTATTTGTTTTGCAAAATCTAAAATCGTCATTTCAGCCGGATTTCCTATGTTTACAGGAGTGCTCACATCTGAAAGGAGCAATCTATATATTCCTTCCACGAGATCAGAGATATAACAAAAACTGCGTGTTTGAGTCCCCTTTCCAAAAACCGTAAGTGCCTTATTCTTCAAAGCCTGGTTTATAAATGCCGGGACTGCTCTCCCATCATTTATTCGCATCCGAGGTCCATACGTATTAAAAATTCTTACAATTCTCGTTCGAATCTTATGAAAGCGCTGATAAGCCATAGTCATGGACTCTGCAAATCTCTTTGCCTCATCATAAACCCCGCGAGGCCCAATAGGGTTTACATTCCCCCAATAAGTTTCTGGTTGTGGATTAACCAGAGGATCTCCATAGACTTCAGACGTGGAAGCAAGTAAAAACACAGCTTTTTTCTCTTTAGCAAGACCAAGCGCCTTATGCGTTCCCAGAGAACCTACTTTTAAGGTTTGAATAGGCAGCTCAAGATAGTCAATTGGACTTGCTGGGGAAGCAAAATGCAGAATATAATCAAGTCTGCCTTTAATATTAATATAATTAGTAACATCGTGTCTTATAAATGTAAAATTCTTATTCTGCAGTATATGAGCAATGTTATCTTCGCTTCCAGTTATTAGGTTATCCATACAGATTACACGATAGTCTTTGCCTAACAAAAAGTCGCAAAGATGAGATCCTATAAAGCCTGCACCACCTGTAATTAGGACTGTTTTCATAACTTATTGTCTTTATGCCACGCTATGGTCTTTTTTATGCCCTGTTCAAAACTAGTTTTTGGGCTATACCCCAGCATATCCATGGCTTTTGATATATCTGCCAAAGAATGCTTTATGTCCCCTTGCCTTGGCTCAAGATAATCAGGTTTTACTTCACTTGAAAGTAGATTTTTAAGCAGCTTAACTAAATCATTAAGAGATGTTTGTCTGCCGCAGGCAATATTCAACACCTGACCAGATGCGTTTTTTGCTTCAGCAGCCAGCATATTTGCAGAAACAACATTGTCTATGTACGTGAAATCTCTGGACTGTTCTCCATTACCATAGATTTGAGGAGCAGTATTCTTCAAAAAACAAGTTATAAACTTAGGAATAACGGCGGCATATTGGCTGTTTGGATCCTGTCTGGGGCCAAAAACATTAAAATATCTCAAACATACTGTGTTAAGACCATAAACAGAATAAAAAACACGGCAGTAGTATTCGCCGGTTAATTTGCTTACAGCATAAGGGGATAGTGGGTTAGATTTCATGTCTTCTTTTTTAGGTAAGGAGGGGGAGTCACCATATGCAGAAGAAGAACTGGCATAGATAAATCTTTTTATCTTGTTATTCTTTGCAGCAAAAAGCAGGTTTAATGTGCCATCTGTGTTGACTTGATTTACTGTTATTGGGTCATTAACAGACCTTGCTACAGAAGGCAAGGCCGCTTCATGAAAGCAAAAATCAACACCCTTCATAGCTTTGTCTAAAAGATTTATATCTCTTATGTCGCTTTCTATAAATTCTATATCATTTATTAGGTACGCAAGATTATCAATATTCCCGGTAGAAAGGTTGTCTATTACCCTAACTTTTTTGCCATGACTTACAAGCGACTCTACAATATGAGAACCTATAAAGCCTGCACCACCTGTTACCAGATATATACTCATTCTAATTTTTACAGTTTAAATACATTCTCAAAAGACCCCTTTAAGCTACCTGTTGCATTTCTTGTATCTAACACAGCAGACGAATTTTCAACAATAAATTTATAATCATAAATACTATGATTTGTAATAATAACTGTGCAATTGGATTTTTCCAGCAATGATTTGCTGAGCTTCTTTGAGCGCATTAATGTACCACCTGCATTTATTTCTGAAACATACGGATCGTTAAACCATACATGTGCACCCTTTTTTAATAGCATGCTTATGATTTCTATTGCTGGTGATTCTCTCCAGTCCCCCACATCCTTTTTATAAGCAACACCAAGTATAAATACAGTCGAACCGTTAATGCTTTTTTTATGATTATTCAAGATGTCTCTTATCTTTCCGATTACATATGCAGGCATTGTCCTATTAATTTCGCCGGCAAGCTCTATAAATTTTGCCTCATACCCATGAAGCCTGGATTTCCATGTAAGATAGAATGGATCAAGAGGTATACAATGTCCGCCTATGCCGGGCCCTGGATAGAATGGCATAAATCCAAATGGTTTCGTTGCAGCAGCTCCTATAACCTCCCACACATCTATATCCAGATAACCACACATTATTGCCAGTTCATTCACAAGTGCTATATTTACACTGCGGAACGTGTTCTCCAAGAGTTTTACCATTTCCGCCACACGCGAAGAAGAGACTGCAATAACATGTCCATTAATCTGGCTGTATAAGGCTTTTGCGGTTCGGGTAGATATGTCATTAATCCCGCCTATTACCTTTGGGATATTGGCAGTATTGTATCTTTTGTTTCCGGGATCTACTCTTTCCGGCGAAAACGCAAGATAAAAGTCTTCTCCTGCCTTTAATCCGCTTTTCTCCAGTATCGGCTGTATAACTTCATCTGTTGTCCCCGGATACGTGGTGCTTTCCAACACAACCAGCTGTTCTTCTTTAAGATATTTTGCTATCTTTTTAGATGCGTCAATTATATAGGAAATATCTGGTTCCTTTGTTTTTCTCAATGGTGTCGGAACACACATTATAATAGCGTCCTGCTTGCCAAGAACTCTGTAATCCGTAGTTGCCTGAAAAGATTTATCCCTCACACATGATTTAATGTCTGAAGATTTCACATCTCCAATATACGAAACTCCTTCATTAACACTCTCCACTCTCTTTTTATCAACATCTATGCCTGTTACGCAGAACCCCTTTTTTGCAAATTCCATACACAAAGGAAGCCCTACATATCCTAAACCAATTACTGCAATTTGGGCTTTTTTATTCTTTATTTTGTGAATTAACGAGTTTGACATTGTTTGTTCACCTTCCAATGCTCTTATAAACAAAACCAAGCTTTTTCATTTTCTCCGGGTCATATATATTACGGCCATCAATAACTACAGGCTGATTAAGTAAGGTTTTTATCTTCCCTAGATTCAACTTACTAAACTCAGGCCAGTCTGTAATAATAACAAGCGCGTCGCTGCCTTTTGCCACACAATAAGGGTCTTTGCAATATTGTACGTTTTTTAGGATCTCCTTTGCCCTAGGTCCAGCCGCAGGATCGTACGCTTTAATCTTCGCGCCGTCTTGCTGGAGTTTGTTTATAATGTATATTGAGGGCGCTTCTCTCATGTCGTCAGTGTTTGGCTTAAAAGAAAGACCCAATATCCCTATGGTTTTGTTATTCATAACCCACATTTCCTGCTTTATTTTTCTAACCAAATCTTCTCTTTGCATTCTGTTAACACTTTCAACAGACTTGAGCATTTCAAAGTCATATCCTGCCTCTTCAGCTATCTTGATGAATGCAGAAACATCCTTTGGAAAACAGGATCCTCCATATCCTATGCCGGCGCGTAAGAAACTCTTCCCTATCCTTTTATCAAGCCCCATACCCTCTGCAACCTTTTCCACATCCGCTCCTACTCGCTCGCATATATTAGCAACTGAATTAATATAAGAAATCTTGAGCGCAAGATATGAATTCGATGCGTGTTTAATAATCTCTGCGCTTTTTATGTCCGTAACAACTATTGGCGCATTAAGCGGCTGATATAATTTTGCCATTATTTTCCTTGCTTTTTCGCTCTCAACCCCAATTACAATCCTGTCAGGATGCATAAAATCTGATATTGCAGAACCTTCTCTTAAAAATTCCGGATTAGAAACAACATCAAAATCAACACCATGTATATTATTTAACTTCACTGTTCGTCTAACCCATTCTCCAGTATGTACAGGCACTGTGCTTTTTTCAACAATTACTCTATACCCATCCATTGCCTTTGCCACACTGCGAGCCACAGATTCAACATAGCATAGATCCGCCTCTCCATTCTTTTTTGAAGGTGTTCCGACTGCAATAAAGATTATCTCAGAATTTCCTACACCTTCAGAAATCTCCGTAGCAAAGGAAACCCTCTTTTCCCTCAGATTTCGCTTAAGCATGCCCTCCAATCCAGGCTCATATATAGGGATAATGCCCCTCTTTAATTTTTCTATTTTCTCCTTATCAATATCCACGCAGATTACATTATTGCCGATATCTGCCAGGCATACACCTGTTACAAGCCCCACATAACCCGTTCCTATTACACATATGCGCATTTCATTTCCTATCTCTCTTGGAAAAATGAGTAAGCCCAAATTTTACAAATTCAGTGGCATTTTGCGACATTTTTTTGAGTTCTTTCATAATTGTATTCATTCTAATTTCCAAGCTTACAATTAAAAAAAGGAGTAGAATAATTATTATGCTTGTTACAACAATAAAGTAAAATTCAAAACTTATACCTAATATTTCCACTTTGTAACCTCCTAAATTTGTTCACATTCTACCTAATGCTCTATTATATTACAAGTTACCTTGTTATACGCATTCTTGTTAATGGCCAGTATACAAAGAACGCTTTACCTAATAGATTCTTTTTGGGAACAAATCCCCAGAAACGCGAATCTTTGCTGTTTCTTGTATTGTCTCCCATAACAAAATATGCGTTATCAGGTATCTTGATCAGTCCTTCTCCATACATCCCCTCATTGTAATAATACCGTTCTGCTATTGTTTGGGGAGCTTTCAGTTCCTCTCCATTTATAAAAACACCCCCGTCTTTTATCTGTATTGTTTCCCCTGGAAGACCTACCAATCTTTTTATGAAATCCTTTTTGGGATTAACAGGATACACAAATACAATAATATCCCCTCTTCTGGGTTTTTTGAAATAGTATATAAACTTGTTTACCATAAGATGATTCCCTATATTCAGGGTAGGAATCATTGATCCTGTTGGTATTCTAAAAGTCTGCACAATAAACGTAACAATCATTAATGCAAGAATAGATGCAGATCTTGCAGAATCCGCATATTCAAAAATAAATTTGAGCACCTTTCTACGTTTAGAAGATACTTTGTCTCTTTTAATAAAGTACCTTAATACAGCACTTGCTATAATCAATCCTATAGCAAGATAAAAGATATGCATCGGCACTCTTTTGATCAATATGTTCATAAATACTCCTATGTTAAAATCCATAATTTAAAATTCCTAAACCCTGGTCATAGCCACAAATGCCTCTTGCGGGATAGAAACGCTTCCTATCTGTTTCATTCTCTTCTTGCCTTTCTTCTGCTTCTCTAAAAGTTTATTTTTCCTTGTAACATCTCCACCATATAGTTTTGCAATAACATCCTTTCTCAAAGCGGAAATAGTTTCTCTTGCAATAACTTTACTTCCTATTGCCGCCTGGATAGCAATGCTTATAAGCTGCTTTGGTATTGTCTGTTTCAACCTGCCTGTTAGCTCCCTCCCTCTATAATAAGCCTTATCTCTATGCACCATAGAAGACATTGCAGCTACCGCTTCTCCGTTTATCAATATGTCAAGCTTGACTATATCCGCCTCTCTATAACCAATATATTCATAATCCATTGAACCATATCCCTTGGTTATAGATTTTAGCCGATCGTAAAAATCTGTTATCATTTCCATAAGAGGCATCTCATAAACCAGCATTGCTGCTTTTTTATTTATATAATCAATGCTCTTATATATGCTTCTTTTATTCTGGCAAAGCTCCATAACGCCTCCGACGTATTCTTTTGGCACAATAAGCATTGCCTTTACATACGGTTCTTCTATAGTTTCTATGCGCGCCGGATCAGGAAGCTCGGATGGGTTATGCATCTCAACAATTTGCCCGTTAGTCTTCTTTATCTGATACCTGACATTCGGTATGGTGATGATGAGGTTGAGATTGTATTCCCTTTCAAGTCTTTCCTGAACAATATCCATATGCAGCAATCCCAAAAATCCGCACCTGAATCCATATCCTAAAGAAGGCAGGCTCTCAGGCTGGTAACTAAAAGACGCATCATTAAGTGATAATTTCCCAAGCGCATCTCTCAAAGCATCAACATCTGCAGAATTTACCGGGTAAAGACCGCAGAATACAAATGGCTTTGCTTTTTTGTATCCGGGCAGAGTAGATTTAGCAGGATAAGCCTCGCCTGTGATCGTATCTCCTATTGTTGCATCAGATATGTTTTTCATATTAGCCATTACATACCCTACTTCGCCTGCAGAAAGCTTGTCTGCGCGAATCATATCCGGCTTAAATACACCTATCTCATCAACCTCATATACTCTATTTGTCCCCATCATTTTGATTTTCATTGAAGCATAAACTTCCCCATTAACAACGCGGACGTATGTAATCACCCCTCTGTACGTATCAAAATTTGAATCGAAAATTAAGCATTGAAGAGGAGCGTCTGCCTGCCCCTTCGGATATGGGATTCTATCTATTATTGCTGACAAAATCTCCTCTGTACCAATCCCTTCTTTTGCGCTTGCTAATATGATATCTTTATTATCCAGCCCGATATTATTAAGCTGTGTCTTTACACCTTCTATGTCTGCATTCTTCTGGTCTATTTTATTTATTACAGGAATTACTGTTAAACCTGCATCCAATGCCAGATAAAGATTTGCCATTGTCTGCGCTTGAATACCCTGCGCGGCGTCTACCAGGAGAATTGCTCCCTCACAGGCTTTCATGCTTCTTGATACTTCGTAGCTAAAATCCACATGACCCGGAGTATCTATAAGATTTAATATATAAGACTTGTTGTCCTTATGTTCATAATTTATTCTTACTGCTCTGGCTTTTATTGTTATGCCGCGTTCCCTTTCCAGATCCATATCGTCCAGAACCTGTTCCCGAAACAATCTATCATCTATTGTGTTTGTATATTGAAGAATTCTGTCTGCTAATGTAGACTTTCCGTGGTCTATATGAGCAATAATACAAAAATTTCTAATGTTCTTTATTATCATCAAAATCCTCAAATCTACTCAAAGTAATCTTTGCCGATCCAATTGGCAGCTCAAGCTGTAATTGGACAGGTATTTGCCTGTCCCCCTCTAAAAACCAGATTATAAAGTTACCCTCTTTGCCACCCATAGTGGGAAACTTTGCACTGCAACTGACTCTTATTGTATCAACTCTGCCGAGTAATTTACTATCTATTTTCTCTTTATCAAGCAATAGTTTAACTGCTCTGATTTCATGTTTTGCATACAACTTTATGCTATCTGCTTCATGTTCTTTGACAAAATAACCTTTTGCCAGAATACCCAATATATCCGAGACAGGTTCTAAGCCAGGCACCTGCAAATCTAATTTTTCTCTTTTGCCAAGTTTATAATCGTAGATAAATATGATTATAGGGTCTGTTTGGCTTAAAGGGAAATCTACTACTTCATAGTAATTTTTCTCTCTAATGCCCCCAAATCCTCTAATCCTCTGATTAATTGTTTTCAACAGCCTTAGAGAACTGAAATCTGTCTTTCTAATAAACGATTCCATTCTATTATGCATCATATAGAACTTCTTTATAATTGGATTTTTTTCATCCAAGGAATCTATCTGAAAGACAATGCGAAAAGAAGGAACTTCTCTGTATATCCCCTTTTCTATCAAGATCTCAGCTTCTGCGATTTTTATCAGCTTACAGAACGAGAGATGGTAGTTGATATTGTAATGAAACCCAGCAACCTTATTCTCTCTCTTAAATTCTTCTGAAAAACCCGCACAAGACAAAAAAAACAGGCAGAATAAAACTAACTTAATTTTTCCCTTCATCTTTCTTCTTTTTGGATTTGGATTCAGGGGTGGATTTTTTATCCTCTTTTTTCTCTGCTTTACCTGTTTCTTCCTTTGCTTTTTTATTATAATCACTGCTTCTGTAGTCAGTCGCATAAAAACCAGAGCCCTTGAAGATTATGCCCGTGCCTTTTCCTATCAATCTTCTGAGGATTCCTCCACATTGTGGACATTTTTCCATACGTTTTTCTGTCATTGACTGAAATAGCTCAAAACTGTGTCCACAATCCTTGCATTCATATTCATATGTCGGCATACTCTTTTGTTCCCGATTTTTCGTTGTAGTTTACAAAACTAGTTCTTATAAATCAATTGCATACTAAACTAGTCCTCAATTTCTCTTATAGCATTCAATATCTCAGTCTTATTCTCCGCGTATAAAAGCCGTTGTCGGAAAGCTTCTTTTTTTAGTAATCTTATCAGATGCGCTAAAACCTGCAAGTATTTGTTGATATCCTTCTTTGGAGTTCCCATTAAAAAAATCAGTTTTGCAGGTTTGTTATCCGGCGCGTTAAAATTAACTCCATTGATAGATCTTCCAAACGCAATAATAATATTATTTACAGCATCTGTTCTGGCATGCGGGATAGCTATCTCATTTCCTATTGCAGTAGGACACAATTTCTCTCGGGCAAAAACATCCTCTAAGAACATATCAAAAGCTGCGACTTCTTCAGCGTCTTTTAATAATTCAGCCAGCTCTTTTATTGCACTTTCCTTTGTGGTATTTTTCAAATCCAGACAAATCATTTTTTCTGAGACATAGTCCGATATTTTCATGTTTAAGATCTTCTTTTTTTCCATAATTTACCTAGAACTCAACCTTTCTAAATTTCTCTATAACCTCTTTTGAACTGGACGCGTTAAGAAGCGAATCCCTAAAAGATTTTTCCTGTGAGAGCTTGGTCAAACGGGCCAATATTTTTAAATGCCTGTCTAAATTTTTCTTTTTTGGCGTGCCAATCAAAAAGATAAGTTTGACCGGTTTGCCGTCTAAAGAGTTGAATTCCACTCCCTCAGGCAATCTTGCAAAAACTATTACAAAATCCTTGACGGCATCAGTTCTAGCATGAGGGATAGCCACCCCTTTACCAATTCCAGTTGTCTTTAGTTCTTCCCGTGCAAAGATATCTTTAAGAAAGACATCAAAGTCAATCATTTCCTTCGCCTTTTTTAAAGGTGCAGATATTTTTTTGATTGTTTCTTTTTTGTTACGCGCCTTCAGATCAAAAATCATCCTGTCATCTCTAAGGTAATCTCCAATTCTCATCCTAACCTCTCCTCATTTAATATATTTTAGTTTTCAAGTTCCTTCTGTTGGACATATATTTATTTTTTCGAACTCCAACAATATTTTTATTACTTCACTTTCGTCACCTGCCCGCATAAATTTTTGAACAACATTTGTAGTATGAGATAATTTAGAAATTTTTCTTAAGAGTCTCAAATGTGTAATTGTGTTGGTGGCACATGGCATAAAAAATAAATGTACTTTTTTATTATCGGGAGCAAAAAAATCCGCGCCTTTTTTTGAACGTGCCATTATTATATTTGGTTTTTTAAATAAGTTGGCTGTAGGGTTGCGTGGATGCGGGATAGCAATACCATCTCCTACCGCAGTGCTTAGCATATTCTCTCTTTCTCTTAATTGATGAAACAGTTCTTTAGTGTAGAGAGTTAAACCAGTCTTATTCGCAATCTGCGCTAACTCATAGAGAACATCATCCCTCTTTCTGGATTTTAAGTCTAAATTTATAGAAGAAATCTTCATCAATCTAGATAATGGAATAATATCTTCTTCTATAGTTTTAATAAGGATATTTAAATTGTCACTGGAAGATTTTATTGTGCTTTTCTGTAAATGTGTATCGACTGCAGACAAATAAAAACGCCATTGATTAGCAATTTTTATTCCGGGAAGTTTTCCTGTTTGCGCCATTTTTAAAATGGTTTTTTCATTTAACTTTATATAATCTGCCAATTCCCTCGTAGTCATTATTGTATTATTTCTCAATGTTATTTTCCCTATCCTTGGATTAGATAATTACTTATATTAACTTATTCTAACTTATAATACCATGTAAAATTATAATATCAACTAATTTTTTAACTAGTTCACCTACTAAAAGTGTTCTTGCGAGGAGTGCAGGCTTAAACGAATCAGCTCTTTGATTTGAATTTTTGCCACATTAGGAGAGTTGGGCTTGCTATGTAAATAGAGGAATATGTGCCCACAATTACCCCAACTATCAGGGCAAAAGCAAAATCGTGAATAACCTCTCCGCCCAGATAGAATAAAGACACCACTACGAAAAGAGTGGTAACAGAAGTCAGCACTGTTCTGGATAATGTCTGATTTATACTAGCGTTGATAATCTCTTTTTCATTGCTCTTTTTCATAAAACGCACATTGTCTCTTATCCTGTCAAATACAACTATTGTATCATTGAGAGAATATCCCACAATTGTTAGTAGAGCCGCGACTATAGGCAAGGTTATCTCTTTTCCCATAATAGCGAATGCGCCCATTGTAATAAGCACATCATGCGCAAGCGCCAGTATTGCCCCGATTGCGAATCTAAGTTCAAACCTCCAGGTAACATATGCCAAAATACCTATCATAGCAAATATAATTGCCAACACTGCCTGGTTTCTCAAGTCTCTGCCAACCTGAGCACCGACCATTTCTGTTCGTTCCTCTGTTATATCTATATCCTTAAAAGAGTTCCTTAGTAAATTAGTAATATTGTCCTTTACTTCCAGAGGCATCTTGATAATAAGATCATTTTCGCTCCCAAATTGCTGTATCACGCTTTTCCCAAGGCCTACATTTTTTAAAACCCTTCTTATTGCTCCTATCGACACACTTGGAATAAATCTGAGCTGTATAAGTTTCCCCCCCGTAAAATCTATGCCAAAATTCTCTTCTCCTTTAATAAAAAAGCCTGTCATTCCAACCAAAATTAATATTAGTGAAAGACCAAGAGCTATAAAACGCTTATTAACAAAATCCAGGTTAGGCTTATGAAAAAGCTGCAACATCTTTATACTAACAAAACTTCTTCTCCTGCAAAACAAATCAAGAATAACTCTGGTTACAACAATCGCAGTAAACATGCTTGCAAGAATACCCAGTGTTAGTGTCACAGCAAAGCCTCTTATGGGTCCTGTTCCAAACTGATAAAGCACGACTGCCGCTATGAGTGTTGTCACATTCGCATCTACAATAGTCCTAAATGCTTTTTGATACCCGCTCCCAATAGATGCGCGAATGGTTTTGCCGCTTGAAAGCTCTTCCCTTATTCTCTCGAAAATAAGCACATTTGCATCTACTGCCATACCAATTGTCAGTATGATGGCTGCAATGCCCGGCAGGGTGAGTGTGGCGCTAAAAGATGCCAGCGCTGCCATTATTATAACTAGATTAAGACACAGAGCAACTCCTGCAATTAAGCCAAGGAACATGTAATAAATCATTACGAAACAGAATACAACTATCAGCCCCAGAATACCTGCCCTTATGCCTTTCCTTATAGAATCCGCTCCCAAAGAAGGGCCCACTGTTCTTTCTTCAAGAATTTCAACTTGCGCAGGCAGTGCACCAGACTTTAGAACATTTGCAAGATCAGGCGCTTCCTGAGCAGATACGCCTGTAATCCGCCCTTCTCCAATGATTCTATCCTGTATTGTTGCAACTAACTTCAACTTACCATCAAGCAATGTAGCAAGTCTTTCTCCAATATGTGAGCCGGTAAGTCTTGCAAAGGCTTTCGAACCTTTCCTGTTAAACTTAATTGCTACAATAGATTGATTCATCTGACCATATGTCACATAGGCATTTGTTAAAAGCTCTCCTTTCTTGCTTGATAGAGCAGATTTTGCTTCCAGGAGATATGGCTCTTTATAGATTGTGCCGTCATCTTTTGTTCTTGCAAGATAAGACAAATCATATCCATCTGGAACCTTTCCCGCTAAAGCCTGTTTAATCTTATCCTTGTCCTCACAAACGAGTTTAAATTCAAGCACAGCCTGGCGCCTTATAATCTCTTTTATTCTCTCGGGCTCTCTAATGCCAGGTAATTCTATAATTATTCTGTTTCTCCCCTTAACTGGTATTACAATAGGTTCTGCGACCCCAAATTCATCTATACGGTTGCGTATAACTACAAGCGCTCTTTCTTGGACATCTTTTGCTTCCTTTCTGGACATTCCTTCAGTATCAACAGCAAGCACAAGATGGCTTCCTCCTTGAAGGTCTAAGCCAAGATTAATAAGCTTTTGAGGCAAAAATTGCTTTAAGAATATAGGGATATTGCCATAGAGCCTTATGCGTTTTAAGATATCATTAACTGCAGATTCTTCTTTAACCGTTGGTAGTGTGAATGTAATGACATTCTCTTTCTCGTCGATCTGTGTAGATAATTTATGTATTTCCTGTTTTTCTAGGCGGGTTTTTACTATGTTTGAAGCCCTGCCAAAGGCTGTGATCGGTTCTACATTCTTGGGAAGATTTGCAAAATCAAGCTCCAGAGAAAAATAGCCACATCCATTCTTGTCTATGCCTGTCTTTATTCCCTCTTCAGGGAGCACGCCCTGCAGCCACACAGGAAGAAAGTATCCATAAATCCCTGTTGATGGCAGATTACACACTATGCCTGCAATAACAACTGCTACAACTAATGCTATCCGCCACCTAAGTGATTTCATTATGCTTGCTCGGCTTTCTTTTCTACGCGGCTTACTGCGCTTCTGGCAAACTCCACCTTTACATTATCTGCAACCTTTATAACCAGCGTTTTTTCTTTTGTCCCTACAACCATGCCATAAATGCCGCCGCTGGTAATTACCTTATCCCCTTTTTCTACCTTGGAAATCATTTCCTGGCGCTCCTTCTGCTTCTTCTGCTGAGGTCTGATTGTTAAAAAATAGAATATCCCAAATATCAGTGCCATCATAATTAAAAAACCGAACGGATTACCCTGTCCCTGCTGTGACGCTCCCCCAGCACTTCCCATTGCATAAAGTACACCTAGCATTTTAGCCTCCTCTTATTTTTAGGATTAAGTTATAAGTATTAAGGATTAAATAAATATCACATTTAGGAACAAAATTAAAGAACTAATTTTCCTGCATACTGCTTCAAAAATGCTTTTTTAAAATCCAAAAACTCGTTTTTAGATATAGCCTTTCTGGCATCTCTGATAAGTTCCATTAGAAAATACAGGTTATGAATTGAGGTTAATCTAAGCCCTAGAATTTCTCTTGTGTTAAACAAGTGCCGAATATACGCCCTGGAGTAATTCCTGCATGTATAGCAACCACATTCAGCATCTATAGGTCCGTAGCTTCTTGCATGTTTCGCATTTCTCACAACCAGTTTTCCCACTCTTGTGAACACTGTGCCATTTCTCCCGTTACGTGTAGGCATCACACAATCAAACATATCAATGCCCATGCCTATGCATTCTAATAGATCCCGGGGATCTCCTACCCCCATTAAATAACGAACCTTGTGTTCAGGAATAAAACAAAGTGTATGTTGGGCAATTTCATACATTAACGGCCTGTCTTCTCCTACACTCAATCCACCAACAGCATAACCCGAGAAGTTTTCTCCAACTAACTCGTTTGCGCATCTTTCTCTCAGATCGTTATACATTCCTCCTTGAATCACAGGAAATAAAAGCTGTCTCTCATCAGCATGAGCCTTTTTACATCTTTTTACCCACTTACATGTTCTTTGCATAGCAATTTCCGCATAATCATACTCGCATGGATACTGGATGCACTCATCCAGGGTCATTATTATATCTGCGCCAAGATCATTCTGAATCCTGATAGCCTCTTCAGGCGTTAGAAAAATCTCCTTGCCATCTATATGTGATTGAAACCTGGCTCCTTCATCAGTGATTTTCCTTAGATCTGCAAGACTAAAGATCTGGTATCCTCCGCTATCAGTTAGTATGGGTCTATCCCAATGCATAAATTTATGCAGGCCTCCAGCTTCTTTTATGATTTCTACACCAGGTCTCAGAGCCAAATGATAGGCATTACAAAGAACTACCTCTGTGCCAATATCAATAAGCTCCTCAGGAGATAAGGTCTTTACTGTTGCCTGCGTACCTACAGGCATAAAGACAGGAGTATTAATCTCGCCATGAGAGGTAATAAGTTTCCCAATCCTTGCTTTACTGGTTTTATCCTTGTAAATTATCTTAAACGGATTAATCATGTATATAAATATACCATAAAAATCTATCAAAGAACACAAAAGGAAGAGAAAACACTTGCCCGAAAAATATCTTTTTGATAGACTTCATTAGTCCTTTTTACCCTGTTAAATTTATATTGTGGATAACTTATGGATAACTTCTCTCGCACGGTTAGACATCCTTTCTATATGAAAAGCACACATGTTGACGCTAACCAAACTCTTGTTTTGCTTTTAGGTTTTGCTAACCTCTTACTATTCAATAAGTTAAGTTATTTAATCTAAATTATGTTTACTGATAAGGTTTTTAAGTTTTTATATTATCTAGTGGCCTGCGGTGGTAAAAGTTTCGCTATTTATATATTTGTGGATAACTTGTAGTTAATAGGGGATTAAACATGGACATGAATCCAGAACTTCTTTGGCACGAAATGGTTAAGTATATTCAAGAAAAATCCACAGGGCAAAGTTTTGAAATATGGGTAAAAACCATAAAGCCCGTATCCTTTGCTAAAAACGAACTTATTCTGGAGGTCCCTAGTGATTTTATTGAAAGCTGGTTAAGGGAAAAATATATGGATTTACTCATAGAATCTATTACAAGCGTTACTGGTGAATCTGCTTCTATTAAGTTTACTACTCCTGAGGTTAAATATACTCCAAAACAGAAACGAACTCATAGCATTAAGAGAATTATCTCTGAGGACAGGTTACACGCTTCCGGTATGGACAGTATACTCAATCCTAGATACACCTTTGATAGCTTTGTAGTTGGTTCCAGTAATCGTTTTGCACATGCTGCATCCCTTGCTGTAGCACAATCTCCAGCAAAAACTTACAATCCTCTATTTATCTATGGAGACGTTGGATTGGGAAAGACGCATTTGATGCAGGCAATTGGCGACTTTGTTATGAGTAAAAATATAAAGAAGAAGATTGTGTATATATCCAGTGAAAAGTTTACAAATCAATTTATAGACGCTATTAGAAATGGAAAGACGAATCAATTTAGAAAGCAATATAGAAAAGCTGATGTCCTTTTAATAGACGATATTCATTTCATAGCTGGTAAGGAAAGTACGCAGGAGGAGTTTTTCCACACTTTTAACGATCTTCATGATGCTCATAAACAGATAGTTATATCAAGTGATAAATCACCTAAAAATATTCCGGAGCTGGAAAATCGCCTTATCTCAAGATTTGAGTGGGGATTGATTACAGATATTCAACCTCCCGACCTTGAGACTCGTATAGCTATATTGCAAAAAAAAGCTGAACATGAGAGACTATCCATGCCTAATGATGTTGCATACTTTATTGCTGATAATATAAAAGCAAATATAAGAGAATTAGAAGGTGCGCTAGTTAGACTTATTGCATTTGCCTCTCTAACCGGAGAAAAAATTGATATTAACCTTGCTAAGGCTGCTTTAAAAGATATAATTCATCATAATGAAAACAGGCAGATGAATATTGATTTTATTAAACAAAAAATAGTAGAGTATTTTAAAATAAGGCTTTCTGATCTTACTTCTAATAGACGAAGCAGAAATATTGTTCTACCAAGACAGATTGCCATGTATATATCAAGGGAGTTGACAGATTTATCTCTCCCAGAAATTGGGGCATCATTTGGTGGAAAAGACCACACTACTGTAATGCATGCATGCACTAAAATAAAAGAGAAGATAAAGAGTAGTAATAACTTTAGAGAGATAATAGATAAAATTAAAGATTTTATTACCTGTTAATAAATTGTTTATAAGTGTGGATAATTATTAATAAAAATATTTTATATATATATTTATCGGATAAGTATAATTTTTATTAATAAGTTATGAGGTATGTATCTTAAATTATAGTAGTAAGTTATAGAGTTTTTAACATAATCCACAGCATTACTATTACTATTAGTATTTAATATTATAAATAAAAGGAGTAATTAATATGTTTAAAATAAGTTGTCTAAGAAAAGATTTACTTAAAGCTACTCAAATTATTATTGGTGCAATAACCCCAAAAACAACATTACCTATTTTGTCGAACATTTTAATAGAAACTAATAAAGATAATGTTACGATATTTGCCACTGATTTAGAAATAGGAATGAAATATACTGTTAAATGCAATGTAATAAAAGAAGGCATTATAACCTTACCTGCAAGACACTTAACCAATATAGTAAAAGAATTACCTGAAGGGGAAATAGAGATTATAGAGGAAAAAAACAATATAATTAATATAAAAAGCGGTAAGATATTATTTCGAATTAACAGTCTTAACAAAGATGAATTTCCTAAATTTCCAAGCTCACCAAAAAAACAAAGTATTAATATAAAAACAAGTGTCATTAAGGATATGATAAATAAGACAGCATTTGCTATGTCACATGATGAAGTAAGGTATGTATTAAATGGAGTTTGTTTAGAAATAGAGAAAGGGGACAAGAATAAGACTTTATTAAAGGCTGTAACTACGGATGGAAAAAGGTTGGCATATATCTTTGATAGTGTAAATGTACCTGATGATTACACGAAAAAAGTAATAATTCCAGCAAAAACAATAAATGAGATATCAAAAATTATAGATGAATGGGAAGATATTAAGATTATAATAGGGGAAAAACAAATTAATTTTGAAACAGATAATATTATAATAACGTCCAGACTAATAGAAGGACATTTTCCTGATTATAATCAGATCTTGCCAAAAAAATATAAGGAGAGGGTTAAATTAAATACTGAACAATTTCTTACGTCAGTAAAGAGAGTTTCGCTTTTAATAAATGATAAGACCAATTATATAAAATTAAATCTTAAGAAAGATATGATGCTTTTATCAATAGAAACACCTGAAGTAGGCCAGGCACAAGAGGAGATGGAAATAGATTATAAAGGAGAAGAGCTAACGATAGCATTTAATCCTAATTATATAATGGATGTTTTGAAGAATATTGGAGATGATGAAGTTTACTTTGATTTCATAGATAGCGAAAATCCAGGGGTTATCAGGCAAGTAAATTTAGACAACTACCTGTGTGTAATAATGCCAATAAAAATATAGTGGTCGGGTATACTAGACCAGAACATATAAAGAGTATTGTTGATGATATAATATCTAGGATAAAAGAAAAAGAAAGCAAGAAAAAGAGAGTAAAAATAGGAGAATATATAGCTGAAACTTTAGGAGCGCAAAGCAGGGAGCATGTAGAGGTGCGCGAGTTAAGGAGGGGAAGTTTATATATAAGCGTTGATAACTCAGCATGGCTTCAAGAATTGAGCTTAATGAAACAGGATTTAATGAATAGTATTAATGTGAAATTTAAAGAGGCTCTTGTAAAAGAGATAAAGATTAAACTAAGCAATGGCTAATTTAAAATTAAAATTTTGAAATTTGCACTGATAAGGAGAGGACTTGATGGATAAGACAAAGAAAGACGGATATAACGCACAGGAAATTCAGGTTTTAGAGGGGTTGGAAGCTGTTAGAAAACGCCCAAGTATGTATATTGGAGATACTGGGGCAAGAGGATTGCATCATTTAGTGTATGAGGTTGTTGACAACAGCATAGATGAAGCGCTTGTAGGTTACTGTAAAACAATAGATGTTATTGTCCATGTGGATAACAGCGTTACAGTGATAGACGATGGACGGGGAATTCCTGTTGATATTCATGCTGAGCATAAGAAGTCGGGAGTAGAAGTGGTAATGACGATGCTTCATGCAGGCGGGAAGTTTGATCATAAAGCATATCAGGTTTCAGGGGGGCTGCATGGAGTAGGCGTATCTGTTGTTAATGCCCTTTCAGAATGGCTGCTGGTAGAGGTTAAGAGAGATGGGGGAATATATGAGCAGGAATTTAGAATTGGCAAGCCAGTCAGTTCTTTAGAAATTATAGGAAAAACGCAGAATAAAGGAACAAGAGTTACGTTTAAGCCAGACATTAATATATTTAAAGATATTAACTTTGATTTTGATATATTATCAAATAGATTAAGAGAGCTTGCTTTTCTAAACAGAGGGATAAGGATAAGCATAATAGATGAGCGAGAGGACAAAAAACATGTCTTCCAATATGAAGGAGGGATTGTTTCTTTTGTAAAGTATCTTAATGAAAACAAAATAGCTCTTCACGAAAACCCCATATATTTTTCTAAAGAGAGAGATGACATTAAAGTGGAAGTTGCAATGCAATATAACGATTCCTATGTGGAAAATATATTTGCATTTGCCAATAGCATAAATACTCAAGAGGGAGGAACTCATCTGGCTGGATTTAGATCTGCTTTAACCAGAGTTGCGAACGATTATGCTCGTAAATCGGGGGTTTTTAAAGAGGGCGTTTCTCTGTCTGGCAATGATGTAAGAGAGGGATTGGTGGCTGTTATAAGTGTAAAATTACCTGAGCCACAGTTTGAGGGACAGACAAAAACAAAACTTGGCAATGCAGAGGTTAGAGGCATAATGGACTCTGTGGCAAGCGAGGAGGTCAAGAACTTTCTGGAAGAGAATCCCGTGATAGCAAGAAAGATTTTAGAAAAGTCTATTCTTGCTGCCAGGGCAAGAGATGCTGCTAGGAAAGCAAGAGAGTTAACCCGTAGAAAGGGAGCGCTTGATTCTTTAGCGCTTCCAGGGAAACTGGCAGATTGTTCGGAGAAGTCCCCTGCGCTTTGTGAAATATATATAGTTGAAGGAGATTCTGCCGGCGGTTCTGCAAAGCAGGGCAGAGACAGGGTTTTTCAGGCAATATTGCCATTAAAAGGGAAGATTCTAAATGTAGAAAAGGCGAGATTAGACAAGATATTAAATAACGAAGAAATAAGAACCCTTATTACAGCCATTGGTACAGGGATTGGGGAGGAGGATTTTGATATAGAAAAAGCAAGATACCATAAAATAATAATTATGACAGACGCTGATATAGATGGAGCACATATCAGGACACTTTTGCTTACCTTCTTTTACAGACAGATGACAACATTATTAGAGAAGGGATATATTTATATTGCTCAGCCTCCATTATACAAGGTTAAAAAGGGAAAGGCAGAGCAATATCTTAAAAGCGACAAAGCTTTTAACGATTTTATACTCTCTTCAGGGCTGAAGGATGTAGAAATAACAATTCTTAAGGAGCAAAGAAAGCTCACAGATATGCAACTAAAAGCAATAGTGAGCGACCTTGCGCAGCTTGAGAATTTAATAAAAGTGGTTGAACGTAGAGGAATAAGTTTTGTAGATTATCTTAAATTAAGGGATAAGAATACGGATAGCTTTCCAAAATACAGGGTGCGTACAGCTAAGGGATTTCAGTATTTTTACACGGATAAGGAATTAGCAGCTCTAGAGGAGAAGCAGAATGAGACACAAAAGCAGCTTAATATATTTGAGAATGCAGAGCCTACAACCGCCGAGATTACTGAGTTTCCCGAATCCAGGCAGATTGGCGATATATTAAAGAGAATGGAGCAGAAAGGCATAAGCTCAGATACTCTTCTTCCAGAAAGTGGGAAGAAAAAGCCGATATATAGAATTAGTACAGGAGATAAAGAGTACGAAATAAATAGCGGTTATGAGATTCTGGACAGTATAAAGGCATTGGGGAGAAAGGGCTTGATTATACAGCGTTATAAAGGACTTGGAGAAATGAACCCGTCCCAGCTGTGGGAAACAACTATGGATCCCAAAGAACGTACGCTTTTAAAAGTGGGCATGGAAGATGCTGTAGAAGCAGATAGGATATTTACAATATTAATGGGTGATCAGGTGGAACCAAGAAGAAAGTTTATTCTGGAACACGCATTGGAAGTAGGTAATCTGGATGTTTAGAGAGATAGAAATATCATGAAAAAATCATGGGATGGAAGATTCAAAAAAACTTTAGATCCATTTATTGAAGAGTTCTCATCCTCAATAGATATTGATGTAAAGCTGGCAGAATATGATCTTCAAGGCAGTATTGCCCACATTAAAATGCTTGGCAAGGTTAATGTAATCTCCAAGAATGACACAAAAAAAACACTTCATGGACTGGAAGAAATTCTTCAAGAAGCTTCTAAGGGAGAGCTTAAATATACGCGTGCAGATGAAGACATACATATGGCAATTGAGCGCAGGCTTGTGGAAAAAATAGGAAAGATTGGCAACAAACTCCACACAGCAAGGTCCAGAAATGACCAGATTGTGCTTGACGAAAGGTTATATCTGCGTGATGAAATATCGGAGGTATCAGAACTCATTAAAGGGCTTCAGAAAACAATTATTAATATAGCACAGAAAAACATTGATGTTATTATCCCAGGACTCACCCATATGCAGCATGCGCAGCCAGTCCTTTTTTCGCATTATCTGATGGCTTACTTTAATATGCTGGACAGGGATAATGGCAGACTCAAAGATTGTTTTAAAAGGGTAAATGTTATGCCTCTGGGCGCAGGCGCAATTGCAGGAACTTCGTTCCAAATTGATCGTAAATATGTGGCTAAACTGTTAGGTTTCCCCGCTATTACAGAAAACAGCATAGATACAGTTAGTGACAGAGATTTTATTCTGGAATTTGTATCTTGCTCTGCCATTCTCATGATGCATCTTTCAAGATTATGTGAAGATATTGTCATCTATTCTTCAGAGGAGTTTGGGTACGTAGAATTGGATGATAGTATTTGTACTGGAAGCAGTATGATGCCTCAAAAGAAGAACCCTGATGTTGCTGAACTGATAAGAGGGAAAACTGCAAGAGTGTATGGATCGCTTATTACGCTTTTTACGTTAATGAAAGCGCTGCCTCTGTCATATAATAGAGACATGCAGGAGGATAAGTCAGCTCTGTTTGATGCTGTCGAAACAGTCAAGATATGTCTGAGGGCAGGGACAAAGCTTTTAGAGAATATAAAACCCAATAGGAAGAGATTAGAGAATGTTTTATCCATGGATTTTTCATGCGCAACAGAGATAGCTGATTATCTTGTAAGACAGAGCATGGCTTTTAGGGATGCGCATAAACTGGTTGGCAGGATAGTTAGATACTGTATAGATAACAAAAAATATTTACGAGATCTCACCTATTCAGAATTTAAGACGTTTTCAAACTTGTTTTCCAGAGATATTCTGAATTTCACTTCCCCCAGTTCCTCAGTAAAATCCAAGTCCTCCCCTGGCGGCACATGCCTGAAAAACGTAAAAGCTCAGATAGAAAAAGCAAAGAAATCGCTTAGCAAAGAGTTTGCGCAGTAAGGAACTTACTTAAATGATAAAAGACATAATTTTTGGTACAGTTGGCGGGCTCGGGTTATTTCTCTACGGCATTCACATAATGAGTGATGCTCTCCAGAAAGCAGCTGGAGATAAGATGAGAAAAATACTGGGCATGATAACCAATAAGGCTTTTTTCGGCTTACTGGCTGGCGCAGGGATTACCAGTATTATTCAGTCAAGCAGCGCAACAACAGTTATGGTGATAGGGTTTGTTAATGCAGGTCTTATGACATTAAAACAGGCTATTGGTGTCATATTTGGAGCGAATATAGGCACAACCATTACTGCTCAGCTTATTGCTTTTAAAATAACTCATTATGTACTTCCTCTTATTGGAATAGGTTTTGCATTGCATTTTTTCTGCAAGAAGCGCACGCCAAAGCAAATTGGTATGGTCATATTTGGATTTGGTCTTTTACTCCTTGGTCTGAGCATTATGACAGATACTGTGCGGTTCTTGCGTAGCAGCCAGGCTGCAAAGGATATCTTTGTAAATTTTAGCAGGACACCTATTTTAGGAGTACTTGCCGGAATGATTGTAACTATGATTGTTCAGTCAAGCAGCGCAACAGTTGGTATTACCATGGCTCTTGGAATAGGAGGGCTTATTGATATAAGCGCAGCAATCCCGTTATTGCTTGGAGATAATATTGGAACGTGTATAACTGCAATGTTGGCAAGCATTGGAACTAATGTTGGGGCGCGCCGAGCAGCTGTGGCTCATCTTCTGTTCAATTTAATAGGCACAATAATAGTTCTGTCTCTTTTGCCAGTGTATAAAGTCTTAGTTCTACATACATCGGATAATATTGGAAGACAAATAGCTAATGCACACACGCTATTTAATGTTATTAATGCCGTATTGTTTTTACCATTTACAGGGCTTTATACTAAACTAATAGAGAAAATCGTGCCGGGAAAAGACGCATCTCTTGATTATGCTCCAAAGTTTCTGGAACCGCACCTTCTAAATACTCCGTCCATAGCAATAGAGCAGGCGCGGAAAGAGCTTGTAAGAATGACTGACATGGTTAAGACAATGGTTGATAAAGTGATGGATGGGTTCTTTAAAAAGGATATAGATATAATGCATAACGCTATAAGTAAAGAAGAGGCTGTTGACAATCTGCAGAGCTCAATAACACATTATTTGGTTGAGCTTTCCGAGAAGAGTTTAAGCTTTGAGATGGCAGAGAAGATACCCGCGTTACTTCATTCGGTTAATGATATAGAGCGCGTAGGGGACATCTCTGAAAATCTCGTAGAACTTGGAGAAAGAGCGATTGAGAAAAAGCTCCCGTTTAGCGATAAAGCAATTAAGGAATTAAGAGAGATGTATTCGGAAGTTACAGCAATGCTGGAGGATGCAATCAAGGCGCTAGAGCTAAATGATGTAACAATTGCGCGTAAAGTCTGGGACAGGGAAAAGAGGATAAATGAATTAACAGAGACATTTGGAAATAATCATACCTCCAGACTGAGAAATAAGGCATGCAATATAGTTTCGGGAATTGTTTTCCTTGATCTTCTGAGCAACTTTGAAAAGATGGGCGATCATCTAAATAATGTTGCAGACGCTGTTATTGGCGGACTTCAGTGGGACAGCCATAAATCAAACGACAAATAACAAGATCCAAATATCAAATAAAACCCGAACTTTAAATTTTTAGTATTAAGTCGTAAGGATTAAGAATTAAGCGAAAAACATAGTTATTTATTTGTAAACTTAGTCCTTAGAGCGAAGCGTCTTAATCCTTAATTCTAAATAACTTTAGGTACTCTGAAAAAATTATCCTTTTTATCAGGTGCGTTTTGAAGGGCATTGTCAACAGGGATGGAAGGCGTTGCGGTATCTTCTCTGAACACGTTCTGCATTTTGACTACATGAGACGTAGGCTTTATATGAGTCGTATCAAGCTGGTTAAGTTTGTCCATATATCCGAGGATTTTGTTTAACTGTTCAGCATGCGCTTCTTTTTCTTTTTCTCGTAATTTCAATCTTGCAAGCCTTGCCACATATTCAACATCTTTTTTTGATATCTTTGGCATAATTATTTATCCTCATCGCTTTCAAGCTCTGTGTTCCAATATGCTGTGTCAATAAAATGCTTCCAGCTTTCATGATGCATAGTTTTTATATTAAAGTGCACAAGATATTGCCACCTAGGTTCCTTCGGAGTCTGAATCAGTTTCATTCCAGCCTGTTGCGGGGTTCTTCCCCCTTTGTGGAGATTGCAGTTCATGCAGGAACAAACTACATTTGTCCACACGCTTTTTCCTCCAAGCACTTTAGGAATTACATGGTCTATATTGAGGTTCATGATGTCAAACTTTCGGCCACAATACTGACATATATTTTTATCCCTTTGGTAAATATTTTTTCTATTGAATTTTATAGATGAGCAGGGTAGTTTCTCATAGAGTAGCAGAAGTATGACTTTTGGGATCCTTATTGTAAAGGAAATGGTGCGTATAACTTCCTCATACTTTTCAAAAGAGGCTGATAGATCCTTCCAATCTTCGAAATTAAAGGCACTAAACTTTCCCTCTTCAACATTAATTACCTGAGCCTGGCCTGTATAAAGCAAAGAGAAAGCTCTCCTTGCCGTACATATGTTTACAGCCTGCCACAATCTGTTTAGTACCAGTACATTTGCATCTAACATTCTTCACACCCGTGCAGTAGTTGTTTCAGTGTATTTACATACTCTCCAATAACCTCCAGACTGTCAGTCCAGTAAGTCTCAAGGGAATACCAGCCGTTATAGGAGCGACTTTTTAGAAACGCTGTGAATTCTTTTATTCCTGCGATTCCTGTTCCTAGTTCAGCTTGTCCCAGCCACCTATCTTCTTTTGCAGGATACCCGGTGCCTTCTTGTGTTTTCTTTACATCTTTTATATGCACATGTCTTAATCTATCCCAGAATTTCTCAAGCGCAACTACAGAAGATTCTCCCCCATAGCATGAATTGGCTGAATCTCCTACAAAATACAGTGGGAATTTTTTTACCATAGAAAATATCTTTTCAAGCATATCAGATGTTGACATAATATCATAAGAGATACCAAATGCCTCAATAGCAATATCTAAATCGTGCTTTTTGCCAGCTTCAATTGCATTATCAATAGAAAGAGCAACAAGTTTCCTTGCCTCTTCAGGGCACATATCTTCGGGCAATCTACTTCCATTAGTCATGACAAGATCAGGTTTTAAAACAGAAGCAGAGTTAATCATTGTTCTTGTTTTTTCACATGCCTCCTCAAAACATCCGGGTTTTAGATGGTTGACAATAAGGTCAATATTAGGAATACACATGTTTCTCCTCACTATTTCTTCTAAAACTTCATGCAATAAGTCATGATTAAGATAGAAATCCTCTGCTTCCAGGAACATAGGCTCCACTCCTGTAATGCCATACGATTTTATGGTATCTAAAAAGTTACAAAGAACACCTAAATCAGTAAACAGCTCCTTAGTGTGCTTATAGGTCATTAATGAGATTTTCATTGCGTCCCCAGGGGGAATCGAACCCCCGTTGGTAGGTCGAAAACCTACAGTCCTAGGCCACTAGACGATGGGGACACTCTTGAAGCGAGTCATAATGTAGCATATCGGATTATCTTAAGTCAAGCAGGAATGTCCTATTTTGGCTAATTAGGACATTATCATTTTGGTGTTACAATCTCATGTCAAAAACTATAGGGAACGGTCAACACATCATTACCCCCCTTGCCAGAAAAAGACTGATCTAATCTGATCACGACATCAAGGTCAATAGGTGGAATCATAAGCAAGCGCTTGTCCAGATCCGGCACCTTCTCTCTAGCCAACTGCCATGGC
>JAUSPT010000047.1 GCA_030652805.1 bacterium
TCCTTAAATATTTTCGCAGATACTATTAATATTTTCCTGACCCCATCCCGAAAGCTTTCGGGATGGGGTCCCTTGTATCCTCCACCTAGGGGGTAAGGATGTATCTTACCATTTCCAAACATAAATAAATTTCCTCTTTAAATAATCATAAGTTGTGTTATAATGACTTAATATTCCCTGCTGTGTTTGTTATAAGTTTGGTTATTTTGAGCCAACAGTAAGAAAATGGGAGTTCGCATTTGGTGGGATATGCAATTGCATTGAACATTTAAGAGAGCACCCACGTGGCCTTAGCGGCTTCAAAACGACCCTATTTAGACGGCATTTGGCGGGGAATTTTTTTATGAGAGATTTTATGCAAAAGCCTGTAATTGCAATTACTCTTGGTGACCCTGGAGGAATTGGCCCGGAGGTTGTCGTAAAGGCTCTGGCTAATAAACAAGTCTACAAGTGCTGTACTCCAATTATAATCGGAGTTCAGAAAGCTCTTTATAAAACTAAAAAAATAAGCCCCTCCTATAAAATAGAAATAATAAATCATCTGTCAGACATTAAAAATATGTCTAAAAAAGCATACTTGTTTAATCCACAAAATTTAAAATTAAAAAATATAATACTTGGCAAACCAAACCCTATACAAGCCAAAGCTGCTATTGAATTTTTAAAAGACGCAGCTGTATTTGCTCTTAATAAGGAGATTGATGCAGTTGTAACTGCACCTGTAAACAAACATGCAATTAATGAGGCGGGCATTAAGTTTAGGGGACAGACAGAGTTTTTAGCAGCATGTACAAATACACATAAATATGCAATGCTTCTAACAAGTGAGAAAACCCGCATTATTCCCCTAACACGACACGTTCAAGTAAAAAACATTAATAAATTAATAAAAAAACAGTATATAATTGATACAATTGAACTGATTGATCAGAATAGTTTTCTGTTTGGCATACATAAACCAAGCATTGCAGTACTTGGCCTAAATCCTCATTGTGGAGATGGAGGCGCTATTGGGAACGAAGAAATAATGGAAATTATACCAGCAATCAATGAGACTCTAAAAAGTGGCATAAATGTCCATGGCCCTTTCTCTGCTGATGTATTTTTTGCGAGTTCTGAGTATAAGAAATATGATTTCATTTTGGCAATGTATCATGACCAAGGGCTTATACCTTTTAAGATGCTCTCTTTTGGCAAAGGTGTTAATGTAACAATAGGACTTCCAATTATCAGAACATCTCCTGACCACGGAACAGCATATGATATAGCCGGGCAGGGCATTGCAAATGAGGGAAGTTTAATAGAGGCAATTAAAATGGCTTCAAAGATGGCTATCATAAAACAATCTCTTCACAAGCAATGAATTTCTTCTCTCCAAATAGCATTAAGGAAGAACTCAAAAAAAACAATCTTCATCCGCAAAAAAAGTTTGGGCAGAACTTTCTTATAGACAGGAACATAGCCAATATAATAATCAACACTCTCAATATCAAAAAAAGCGATGTTATAGTTGAGATCGGTTCAGGACTAGGAGCCCTAACACACCTTATTGCTACTAAGGCAAAAAATGTAATAGCAGTGGAAACAGACACAAAACTACTTGATATTTCAAAGGACTTGCTCTCAGCATATAACAACATTGAATTCATCAATAAAGATATCTTAAAAACTAATTTTAATATTCATGGAAATTATAAGGTAGTAGGAAATATACCTTATTACATTACAACGCCTGTTATATTATTTCTTCTGGACATTATTCCAAGCCCAGAACTTTTCGTGCTAATGATCCAGAAAGAAGTGGCGCAACGACTTACAGCTAAGTCAGGATCCAAAACTTATGGCTCTCTATCAATCTTTGTGCAATATAGGTGCAGAGTAGAGATTGTTAAATATATAAAAAAGACTGCTTTTTATCCTCAGCCAGATGTGGATTCTGCTCTGGTAAAATTTACTCTTTTAGATGAACCGCCAGTTAAAGTAAAAAACGAAAGGTTGTTTTTTGCTATCATCCAGGCTGGTTTCATGTATAGAAGAAAAATGCTCATTAATGCAATATCAAGATATGCCAATTTAGGAATTGCTAGAGAAGAGTTAGAAAAGGCCTTTAAGTATCTTAAGTTATCTCCGAGTATTCGTGCAGAAAAACTCTCAATGTCTGAACTGGCAGACCTAAGTAATTATATTAAAAAGTAATATGGAGCTTCCTCAATCTCTCAACTAGTTTTTGATATGTTGTGTAATGTATCCCGTGTAGTCCTATTTCTGATGCGGCCTCAATATTTTTTTTAATATCATCTACAAACACACATTCATCCGGCTTTAACTTGAGCTTGTTTAATATGTCCATATACATTCTCTTACCAGGCTTCTTTTCTCCAACTTCGTATGAAAGGCTAACTGCATCAAACAAGTCAAAAATCTCCACCTGTTTAATATTAATTTCGAAATCCCATGGATTGGTGTTAGACAATAAACCGATTTTATAATTTCTTTTTAATTTTTTTATTAACTTGATGGTATCCTCTACAGAGGTGAATATATTACTATAAGCTTCTATAAATTCATCTTTTAAAATTGATAATCCACATGTTTTTTTAATAGCTGCAAACGTTTTATCAGAAGAAATGCCCCCTGATTCATATTTATCTATTAAACCTGAATCATAAATTAAACTATTCAGCTGCCCAAAGGATTTGTTTGTGTACTTTAAGAGTTTATTCAGAAATATATTATCATCAAAACGACAGATAACATTCCCGAAATCAAATATTATTGCTTTTATCATGCCCCTTAGAATACCTTATATGAACGTCCTATGCAATCTTTTGCATGAAAATCTTTGAAGGGAAAGTTTGATTTTGAGTAGGATTCGCTCTATAATCAGTTTCATATTAAACAACAAAAATAAGGAAACTGGTTTGAAAAATTACATATGGGAAATGTATGAGGCTAATATAGAGCTGCAGAGAGAATTATCAGATAAGCTGGGCATTATGCCAAATACATCTCAAATCCTTATAAATCGCGGGATAAAGGACATTCCTGCTGCAGAGAGTTTTCTGTATACTGCCATAAGCGCGTTATCAGACCCATTTTTACTGCCTGATGTAGAAACAAGCGTAAAGAGAATTCTAAAGACAATTAAACATAGGGAAAGAATAACTATTTATGGAGACTATGATGCTGATGGAATAACCTCCACTGCTCTGTTATATAGATTTTTAAAGGATTTTGGCGCAGATATTGATTTCTATATTCCAAACAGGATGAATGAAGGTTATGGGCTTAATACTAATATAATTAAAGACTTATGCAAAAAGGGCACAAAGCTTATTATTACTGTTGACTGTGGAACAAATTCTATTGAAGAGGTCAAGGCTGCAATCAGCATGGGGACAGACGTTATCATTACAGACCATCATACCGTTGAAATACCCATGCCGCAAAAATATCCTGTAGTTAATCCGAAAAGGGCTGATTCCAAATATCCTTTTTCTGAGCTTGCCGGCATAGGTGTTGTGTTTCAATTATGCAGAGCAGTGGCAAAGCATCTTCTTGGAGATATCTCTTCTGAAGGAATTCTTAAATATGCTGATCTTGCAGCGATAGGCACTGTAGCGGATGTTGTCCCTCTCTTAGGAGATAATAGAATAATTGTCAAATTGGGAATCTCAAAACTCCGAACCTCGGAAAACATTGGACTTAAGACACTAATCAAGGAATCAGGGCTAAAACAGAACAAAATATCAAGCGGACAGGTGGCGTTTATGATAGCTCCAAGACTTAATGCTGCAGGCAGAATGCAGAGCGCTGTTGAAAGCGTTACACTTCTCACAACAGATTCTCAGGAAGCTGCGTCAGATAAAGCAAAGCTTCTTTGCGCAGAAAACATCAACAGACAGGAAACAGAGAAAGAGGTTCTTGCCAGCGCCGTTGAAATGGTAAAAAGCTCAATTGACCTGGACAACGAGCCTGTTATCGTGCTTGAAAGCGATGAGTGGCATGAAGGAGTTATTGGAATAGTAGCCTCAAGACTTGTTGATATGTTCCACAGACCCGCAATTCTTATATGTACCCAGAAAAAAGAAGCAAAGGGCTCCGGAAGAAGCATATCAGGCTTTAAGCTTATTGATGCTCTTCGAGAATGCAAAGACTGCCTGATCAGATTTGGCGGACATTCTTACGCCGCAGGTGTGACAATCAATAAAGATAATATCAAGAATTTTAGAAACAAGATCAACTGGATTGCAGCCAGACTAATAACAAAGGAGCATCTTCAACCAAAGATGCGCATAGATTTAGCTCTTTCTCCATCAAATATCACAAACAAATTCTTAGCTGAAATAGAGCATCTTGAGCCTTATGGTATGGGAAACTCAAAACCTGTATTCATTGCAAAGGGTCTTGAGTTAGGCTTTTCTCCTAGAAAAGTCGGCGCGGATCATATCAAACTTACATTATCCCAACAGGGCAAACAATTCGAAGCTATTGGATTTAGAATGGCTGACTATATGGATAATTACAGATCCCAAAACCATATTGACATTATCTATACTCCGCAAATAAATATTTGGCAGGGCAGGAAGAGCTTACAGCTAAACTTAAAGGATATGAGGTTTAGAACCTAAGCGACTCTTTCTATCTTTCCGGAACGAATACACTGTGTGCAAACCTTTATGCGTCTTGGTTCCCCTTTGATCAGAGTCTTTACAGACTGCAGATTAGGAAGCCATCTCCGCCTTGTTCTGTTATTTGCATGGCTGACGTTATTGCCGGTCATTGGTCCTTTCCCGCAAACTTCACACTTTCTCGACATCTTAGAATTCTCCGATATTTGAAAACTTGTTTGTAGAATGTAGCATACTAATTCTTTTCTTGCAATGCTTTTCCTGCTGTAACACCAAAATGATAATGTCCTATTTGGCCAAAATAGAAATGTCCGCTTTTAAGGAAGCTATAATACCCGATTTAAGAGGAGGGTATTATGGCAGAAAGGGACATAATCATGGCGAGTCAAAGGGAATTAAAGCGG
>JAUSPT010000048.1 GCA_030652805.1 bacterium
AGTGAAGCTGTAGGAGGTTAATAGATAGTAAATAATTTGTTAATAATCATTAATAAAACTCGACAAATGTTAATAAATAGATTATATTAAATTATGGCTTATATAAATACACGTGAAGCCGCTCGCAAATTGGGAGTTCACTCAAATACACTTAGGAATTGGGCAAATGGGAACAAGATCAAACATATTAAAACACCAGGAGGACAACGAAGATATGATGTTGATAACTTCCTTGGAGAGCAGAAGGAGGCTGCCAGAATATGTTATTGCCGAGTTTCCAGCTACAAGCAAAAAGATGATCTTGAACGCCAAGTCCAATTTATGCGAAATAGGTTTCCAGAAGCAACAATCGTCAAAGATATCGGGAGTGGCATTAACTTTAAAAGAAAAGGTTTATACGCCATTTTGGAACGAGCAATGCAAGGAGATTGCATCGAACTTATATCTGCCCACAGAGATAGACTATGCAGATTTGGATTTGATCTCATCAAATGGATTGTTGAGAAAAGCGGCGGAAGAATCGTGGTTCTTAACGACAACAATCTCTCACCCGAAGCAGAGCTCACTCAAGATTTACTCACAATATTACATGTCTTCTCATGCAGAATGCATGGTCTCAGAAGTTACAAAAACAAAATTGCTAAGGATTTCGCCGACAAGAAATCAAAAGAAGATATTCAAAAATTGGACTGATTGCAGCAGATATGTGTTCAACCGAACTATTGATTATATCAGATCGTGTATAGGCTGGACACCGACATGGATGGATATTAAAAAAGATATGTTAAAACAGTTGCCACCATGGTGTACCTCCGTTCCTTTTCAGATTAAAGGCATCGCTATTAAAGAAGCCTGTAATGCTTTCTGGAAAGCTAAGGGTCATCCTGCTTTCAGAACAAGGAAAAATCCTGAGCAAAGTTGTTTTATTCCAAACTCTGCATTGAGCATTAAGGGCATTTATCCAAGAATATCGGGTAAGGGTTTATGTTTTCAAGAAAGTTTACCAGATAACAACAGAGATTCCCGTTTAATTTGGCGTTATGAAAAGTGGTGGGTGGCTGTTTCTTACAAAGAAAAACTATCTATAGGAGAGAGCCAATCCAAAATAGTTTCCCTTGACCCAGGAATACGGTCATTCATCACTTTTTACTCTCCAGATTATAGTGGACATCTTGGCAAAGGGGATTTTAGTCGGATTCAACGTTTATGTTTTCATCTGGATAATCTTATTTCTAAAAGGGACTTGCAGAAGAATAAACAAAAACGCAGATCTCTTACGAAAGCATCACGCAGAATAAGGGCTAAAATCAAAAATTTAATAACTGAATTGCACCATAAAACAGCTAAATTTCTAACCGATAATTTTGATGTGATCTTGCTCCCTACTTTTGAAACAAAACAAATGACAGGCAAGGCAGGACGAAATCTTCGCAAAAAAAGTGTTCGATCTATGCTTACTTTTTCACATTATAAGTTTAAGCAATTCTTAAAATGGAAAGCTTTTCAAACTGGAAAATTAGTTGTTGATTGTAATGAAGCATACACCAGTAAAACACATCCACAAACAGGCGAAATTAGGAATATTGGATCCGCCAAGTGGATTAAGTTATTGGATGGGTCAAGGGCATGTCGGGACGAAGTAGGCGCTCGTAATATTCTTTTGCGAGCTTTGGTAGATCCGCCCGCAGGATTGCCCTGCGCAGTTAACTTTAGTTAAGAAAAAAGGATCGGGAAACAAAACTGTCCACAGAAAGATAAAAGAAGAGTCAGTTGAAATGGTGAAACAACAAATATTATTACAAGGAGGAAATAGTGGATAAATTAACAATAAAGCATTTTCTTGATGAATTACCCATAGAAATATTGGAGTCAGTATATAGCATCGATATCTCTACAAATTTTAAATTGTTTAAAGCACAAATGGATTACGACCAAGATATTTATGAAAGATACAAAGACAATATATATCGACCAGTTGATGATGATGATTATTGCGCTGATTTTATAGACTTTAAGATTGGTCCGTGGCGAGTCGTGATGGAGACAGAAAATCGGGTTGGTGACAACTCCGTCAGAGCTAAAGCAAACTGTCCATAGAAAGATCGAAAGGAGGGTTAAGATGGAAAATGAAGACAGAACAGCAGAGGAGTTAATGTGGGAATGTAAATATTGCGGGCAGAACGAGAAACCAAAATGCATACAATGTGTCCGAAAAGACGGGCTGGTCTTAACCGAGATTGATACAAAGGAGGATTGTCGTGAAAATAAAAACAATAAAATTCCAAGACAGACGTGACTTTGTAGCAGTTTATGAATGCGAACATTGCGGGTATGAGAAAGAAGATTGCGGCTATGACGATACTAATTTCCATCACAATATTATCCCAGACATGAAGTGCAGTCAATGCGGGAAAAAGGCAGGCGAAGGTTACAGACCCTTAGCCACCAAGTATCCTGATTATGTTTCTGTATAACGCTAAGGTCAGCGGCAGGCACTTTTGCCTGTCCGCTGGAGTGAATTGTTATCATTGATTTTATGGAGGATTTATGGAACCATGCGACGATCCAAAACATGAAGGGAATACCCCCAAGTACCATACTGGCAAATTGTGTATTGAAGGGTGCGGCAGACCGGCAGGAACAGCTTGGGGGGCTTATTGGTGTCAACCTTGCAATGCTGAAAGATTGAAAAAAATAAGTGGTCAATTTGATAATTTGCTCCACTCGTTTAAGGGATAACAAAGGATAGGCAGACTTCGCTTTTGCCTGTTTGCAGAAGTGGCGTTGTTGTCCTGATTTGATTATTTTAAAGGAGGAACTATGTTAGTTTGTCCAGAGTGCAAAGGGGGAAAAAGTTTAAAATTCCAACCGATAACCCGCTAAATGTCTATGCAACAGAGGGTCTAATTGTTTATGATACTTATGTATGTGGAACGTGTAAAGGGACTGGTGAGGTTTCAAGGCTTACTCTTGCTATTTACAAGGCTCGTGGGGAGCCAGCACCAGAACCTTTAGTGACTACTCCCCATCTCCTTTAGATCGTGTCTAATGAGGTTATTTTTCCTTCTTAATAAATCGCCCTACCTCGTAAGCACCAAAATAGAAAAAACCAACTATCATTGCCAGGTATCCTAACTGTGAATCGATAAGCATAGTTTTTACATACCCAGCCCACTCGGAAGAAAACTTCCAGATTACACAAGCAGAAAGAGTCATAAATATAAAAGACCCCATGACAAGCCATGCAAGGATTCTTCTTGTGATAGACCGGATAGAGTTTTCGCTTGCGGTTGTTTCTTGTATCTTCAGCCATGTATCCATTATTTTACCGGCATCAGCGGCTTTTTCTTGATCAGTATAAAAGGCGTTATCTAACATCGAAACCCCGCT
>JAUSPT010000049.1 GCA_030652805.1 bacterium
TTTAAAAAGCACCTATTTTATCTGCTTCCTGATGAATCTTTTCAAGTGTTGCTGGAACAAAATTTAATCCATATTTTTTTGCTGTTTCACGGGCACTATCTATTATGTATCCCATGAGCTGTGTTCGCACATCATTTTTATCCAAATAATCAGTTGTATTATGAGTGGCAGCTACTACTGTTTTTATAGGTTGTTTTTTCTCAAGCATAGTCTGCACGTAAGTTCTAATTAATCTTGAATGGACTCCACGCAAAGAATACATATCTGGATTTAATGTTATCCGAGATGAAAACATTCCTGGCAAAAGTGCAGTAACCGGAATTTTATATAAATCAAGATTTCCACATATAAGCCTACTTTCTGAACTTGCATGATGTGCATATGGAAAAGCGCCTCGCCAATCTCTTCCAACACTACGGTCATATCCCCCCGCATATGTATTCGAAGTTTCTCGATATCCAAGCTCACTCAGAATAGGAAAAGTATGGTCATTTGCTGAACCATAGCCAGGTTTAAAAACTGTGCTTTCCATCCCCAAAGCATCTTCCCAATCCTGTTTTGCTAATTTCAATATCTCTTTTTGTTTCTTATATTCATATTGTCCAAGATGTTTTCTATATTTCAAATCCCGAAAACTATCACAATGAAATTGCAATCCTAATTCAAACCCCTCCTTTGCAAGTTCAATAAATATTTTCCTGTGTTTCTTTGCTGTAGCTGGTGTAGAGTAAAATCCTCCTATTGCTTTTTTTCTCTTTAATACTTCTGCCATACCTAAAATTGCTTTTTCACTGATACTCCATGATGGCGCACCATCATTCATCCACGATTCTGTTCCTACCCTTTCACAATCCATTGTAAAAATAAAATAAAGATTTTTTTCTATACTCATAATACCAATTTCTCCCTTATTTGGTTAATACACCTCGATTTCATAAACCGTCGTATGTACCTGCTACCGGACATTATTATTAATAGGATTTTTAGCAGGATTTGAGTTTATGCCCCAACTTTTGTGTCCATCTCCTGAAAGCAAACCAGTTTTCCTCCTTTTTGGATTTTGGTTTTACAGTTGTCATTCCACTTCAATAATTTTATATACTCTGTAATATACATCTACAGATTCATAGGTAGGTCTATGGACAAGGATCGCACTATCTTGGTCATATAGAAGCGCTGGTTTCATCCAAAGTTTAATTCGGTATGTTTTGTTAGGGCTTACTGAAAGTGGACTAGCAAATTGCCATCGAAACCATTTAGCTGACATCTTCTCAACTATTGTTGATTCCCTTTCGATACTACTACCGATAATCTGTCCATTATCTATGTCTTCAATTTCTATTATAGTCTTCCCAACGCGCATTTTACTATATAGACTGCTTATTGCTAGTTCTATACCGGTCAATATACTCATGTCCGGGTCTGTTGTAAAATTTTGAGTCCTTACTAAAACTGGTTCTGCTGCATCTCTACTAATCATTTTATATCTCCACTGTTCATTATTCAACTCAGCGGGTGGTTCTGGTTCTAATGCCGGACCAATTATTTCATTGTATATATTATCTACCGTAAAATTATAAACAGGGGAGATACCGAAAATATTACCAGCAATGTCTTCCGCATAAACTCTCCAATACCAAAGAGAGCCAAGTCCAAGTGTAACTGGCTGCTCTATATTGTATTCAGTCGGGATAACCCCATACTCACTTAGCCCTATTTTAACGGTATTTACGTCTGTATTTTCAAAATCCGGATCGGATGAATATTGCACACGATATAAACGGGCATTTTGTATCCCAGACCACTTCAAATCTATTGAAGTAAGTTTTTCAACATACCCATTAAAATCTGCGCTTTCAATTCTTGCTAACCCATAAATCCCCTGGTCTGGATCATCTTTAGTATAAACTGCGAATCTCAGATCATGTGAATATTCTCCAATTTCTCCTGCCGTATCAGCATAAACTATATTATTTTCCATTGAACCGTCAACGCCGGTCATAATTACCATTCGGGGGTCATCTTCTCCGGGTGTTGTTACTTCAAAATAATATTTTTTATTTGGCTCTATTAAATCACAATATATTGGCCAATAACGCCATTTATATTGGCGGTCATTTTGAAACCCTTTGATGCTTGCCTGAGCAAGTTGTATTTCTTTTTTAATGCTGTCATAAATAGTAATAGTGGGAGATGTTACTATTGATGAGTAGTAGGTCGCACAGTTTAAAGCTATGCCATAAATACAGGTGGCATTATCTCCTGTTGTAAACGTCTGTCCAATTGGCTTATTTCTATATTGTGTCGCTATACCATGACCACTTGGATTTGCTTGATAGCTGATCACAGAGGTCGAATTATCAACATAATAGGTCTTAAAATGAAGACAAGCAGAATAAGCTTGCATGTCTCCGTTATAATCAGAATAATATGCATTTCCGCCTGAATATGAATGCACCCAGCTCATCTTAACAAGCACCCTATGATCTGGCTGCCCTGGTGTAGTTAATTCTAGATAGTAGGTAGTATTTGGAGTTAAACCATCATAATGCAGATTCCATTTCCTCCAGTGAAAGTTTCTATCACCAAACCCTTCAATGCTTGCCTGCGCCAAAAGAACGTTTTTTTGCGGACTGTCATATAAGCTTACTGTGGGGTTATCCGCGATAGCGCCATAGTAACTAGCGCATAAAAATTCAACACCTAATATGTTATCAACTTTCGATCCGGTAGTAAAGGTTTGTCCAATTGGTTGATCATAATAATTAATCACTACTCCACTGCTATTATGATGAGGCCAATCTAAATATTGATCTATCTCTGAATCTTTAATTGTATAGATTCTAAAGCAAATATCATCACTATACGCGCCCATACCTCCGGCATAATCTGTGTAATATATATCTCCTCCCTGATAGGTATCAGGACTTAAATCTCTTTTAATGGACATTTGAGGACCACTATCTCCAGGAATAGTAATTTCCATATAATACTGCGTCTCCGGCGTCAACCCTTCACATTGTATATCCCATCTACGCCATTTATATACCTGATCGCCTGAAAAACCAGGTATCGATGCATGGGCAAGTAAAATACTTTTTGCAGGACTATCATAAATAGAAACAGTAGGAGAAGTAACTGAAGACATATAATACGCATTCCTGCATAGGAGTTCGATACCGCTTATATTAGTCACACCTGGTCCAGTTTTAAATGTTTGCCCGAGAGGAATCCCCAGATAGGTTACATGCATGTCTGCTGGCTCAGCAGGATTATCCATGAATTGATCTATCATTTCTTTAAGTTCATACGGTGCAACGTAAAATGAATAAATTTCACTCTCGGCTAATGTACTCCCGGTTTCAAGATGAGTTGCTTTAACCTGCCAATAAAGAGTAGAATTCACAGGATAGTCATCCAATATAACTTCTGTATCAGTTACATTCAAAATCTGTGTATTGCCAACAGGAAAGTTCGGGTCTTGCGACCACTTAATTTCATATCCTGCATCCCGTAACTCTAACCATTTCAAAGTAATCTTTCCATTATCAGGTCTTACTTTTTGTTCATTAGTCGGGGTAACCAAAGGAAGCCTTATGTATTTCAGGAAATAATCATCATTATTAAACTCTGAAAATGCCTCATACTCATTTAAGCCCAAAGGTTCATACACATCAGTTATATCATCAGGTACAAGATAAACACCCCTGGTTTCATCCCATTCTTCGGTTAAGCGGTCATCTACTTTTATATACCTCATCAGGCCAAATCCTACGAAATCTCTATAAGTCAAAAAAGCTGCCCATTTTATTGCTGGATAATCTTTTAACGTCTTTTTATAATGAAGAATCATATCTGCCTGCTGCTCCCATCCTATTTTTTCTTCTGCCAGGGCAATAGGTTTACCAGGAAATTCGTTTACAAAATTCAAATACGCCGCTCGAATATGTGAATCACTGAGGTATTCAGCCCCATCATATGAACCCCCATCCCAGCCGACAGTATCAACATATTTTTCACCGGGATAACATCTTTTTAGAAAATCAAATGGCATATAGATAGCTCCAGCCCATAGCCAGTCCACGTAGATATTCGCCCCTTCAGTCTCAAATATATTCCATATGTGACGCCATGATTCTGCAAATAATTCCGGGGCAGGATTATTTACTGAAAGATCATATTCTCCTTGTTCGTTATATCTTGTTGGAGCTCCTGTAAACTCCTTGATATAAGCGAGCTGTATAGGAATCTTCCAATCTTTAATAGCTTGAGCAAACATAATAATTTCATTATCTTTATTACCGGCTATGGTATCTCGAAAAGCTTCAATATGACTCATTTCTAATGTGACGGTAGTCTTGTACCAATGAGGGTAATATGACAGAGATGTGAAATTTCCATTCTTATAAAAATTTATCACAATGTCTCTAAACCAGGCTATCCTTTCGGGATACACTTCTTTCATGGCATAGCTGTCAACAAGAGCCGTATGCGGCAGATTGGGATACTCGGCTCTTTCTTCGTCTAAAAAATTGCCTCTCGTCCCCATTAAGCATCCTCTTTCTGATACCTTCGGTAAGAGTCTGAATTTAATTGGTCCCGGCGACAGTTCTTCTGCAAAAATAGACAAGCTCATTATAACTAAAAGATTAAATAAACTGGCAAATAAAATTTTACCTCGAAGAGTTCTCATGATTATTTCTCCTTCCTTTTTTTCTTATCGTTTGTGACAATTTACACATTACATAGTAGTTTTTTAAGTGACTTAGCCGCACGTGTAAAGTTTAATGGTCCAGTAATCTCACCCTTCTTTTCTCCTAAATGTGGCTCAAGGGAAAGAAATCCATCAAATTTGCGTTTGTTTAAATCGAGTAGAATGTGTTTGAACCCTGCATCACCTTCACCAGCAACAACAAATTTTTCTTCACCAAGTTTAATATCCTTTATATGAATATACCCAATATAGCCAACAACAGCATTAAACACTTCGGGATAAGGACACTTTTGAAAAAAGTAAACATAGTTACCGGGGTCAAACAATATCCTCAAATTAGGCGAGTTTATTGTAGTCATTATATCAAGCATTTCCTCTAGAGTGGAACCATACAGATCTCTCCCCTCATTTTCTAATGATAAGATTAATCCATTTTTTTCTGCCAACTCAGTTTCTATTTTTAACCTTTTTATTACTTCATCTCTATATCTACTATGTTCTTTGAGTTCTGCTATATAATAACCAAATATTCTGATATATTTGGTCTCAAAGTACTTAGCCAAAAACAATATTCGTCTGAATTGTTCCAAATGTAACTCAAAATCATCAGTAATTTTTGCCTTACCTATGGATGATGCAATGGCTGAAACGCTAAATCCTCTTTTATTCAATAGGTTTTTTGTAGTCTCTGCTTCAGCATTGGACAGTTTTAATAAATTCTTGTTATCTATTCCCCTGCGTAATTCGATATATTTTATTCCTTCAGCTTCTAACAAATCTAATTGGTCACCAAAAACTGTTGAAATTTCATCCCCAAGACCACTTATTCTAAACATAATACCTGTTACTCCTGTTTGGATAAATTTATGTTTTTCCAATTAAACCCAGATTCGGATATAATCCGTTCAGCATTTAAACTCATTATTTTATGCCCTATCTCTTGGTCTCTCATTTTTGCCTCAAAATAAGATTTCCAGAATAGAGCTTTTTTAATGGGTCCATCCCCACGAACATCTGAACCAAAAAGTATTTTATCAGGACCAACTATCTTTATGACTTCTTTTATTTTATCCGGAGAATCTCTTTCAACTATTGAACAGGAAGTATCAAGATAAACATTTGGATGTCCTTTTGCAAAGTACACAGCAAAATCGTATGAATGTTTACCTCCCATGTGAGCAGTAATAATAACAAGTTTAGGAAACATTTTTGCCACAAGATCCAATGTTATTATTAACATGTTCTTACTTGCCATTCTCTCAGGACCAATTTGCATCTGTTCAGGAACCCAATACGGTGACCCGCCAACATGAAAAAGTATCGGCATTTTGGATTTCTCTGCTTTTTCATAAAAAGGAAAACATCTTTCATCATCATAGGCAAAGGGTGGGAAAATAGCTTTAAGTCCAGCAAAACCTTGTTTATGAAAATAGTCAACAATATCTGGTTTCTTTGTAAAGTCTAGATATGCAAAAGGCACAAAAAACCCTTTATATGTTTTCGCAAGATGTAATATCTGTTGATCTTGGTTGCCTTTTAATCCTGCAAATGTATCTCCTGTGGACAATAACCATGTTCTTTTAATAACACCCGAATTAACTAAAACACTTGGGTCAAGCAAAACTGCTTTCACACCCGGTTTATTGGTGGGGAAAAAGAAATGGTTATGAGCATCAACTATCATTTTAATACCTCCTTAAATTGAGTTACTTAAAGCGCTTTAAGTAAATTAAAACAGATAATATATTACTTGTCAAGTCTTTTTCGCCACTAATTGCCACTTTATCGATTTTAAAAGTCCTTAATGCTTTCTATAGATAGCTGTCCCCCCTGCACCATCATTTTGAAATTTTTGTGTGTAAGTGCTAGTATTGTCTTGTAATTAACTATTGATAGAGAAAGAAACAGAAATATGTCAGAACTTACTCCAATGCTCAGGCAGTATCTAGGCATAAAAAAGAACAATAAAAATACGATTCTTTTCTTCAGGTTAGGGGATTTTTATGAAATGTTTTTTGAGGATGCAAAGCTTGCATCCAGACTTCTTGAGATTACTCTGACTTCCCGCGATGGTGGCAGCGGAAAGAAAATACCAATGTGTGGCATCCCATATCATGCTGCAGAAAACTATATAGCAAAATTAATAAAAAGCGGCCATAAAGTTGCTATCTGTGAACAAGTTGAAGACGCAAAAAAGGCAAAGGGGCTTGTTAAAAGAGAGATTGTAAAAACAATAACTCCAGGTACGGTTCTTTCAAGCTCTATGCTTGATGTAAAGAGCAATAATTATCTTGGAGCAGTAGTAATCTCAGACAAAAAATTTGCACTTGCAATCTCGGATCTATCAACGGGTGAGTTTAAAGCAACAGAGTTTTCTGATTATATAAAATTCTTAGATGAAGTCCGCCGTGTCAATCCAAAAGAAATTATCATCCAAAATTCCTTAATGGAAAATGAAAAGATTAAAAAAGATCTCAGTATATCTTGCTCTGTTCTAACACCATATGATGACTGGCACTTTGATAGAGAAAGCGCAAACCAGATACTTACTTCTCATTTCAGGACTCAGTCAATGGATGGGTTTGGATGCAGGGACTTTCCCGCTGCTGCATGCTGCGGAGGTGCGCTTCTTGAATATATAAAGGATATACAGCAGATTGCGCCAACACACATAAATGATTTCAAGATATACTCAACGTCAGAATTTATGATACTGGACAGTGCTACTCAAAAAAATCTTGAACTTATTGAAACTTTAAGTGCTCATGAGAAAAAAGGAACATTATTAGACACATTGGATGCAACTCTTACTCCAATGGGAGGTCGTCTCCTGCGAACCTGGGTTGTACAACCTCTGAGAGACTCAGAAGAGATCAACAATAGGCTTAATGCTGTTAATGAGTTTATAAATTCTGCAGATGTTAATGATAAGGTGAGAGCTATCCTCAGACATATTTTTGATATGGAGAGGATAATCAGCCGTGTTAATTGCAGTCTGGCTAATGGGCGTGATCTGATAGGTCTCAGAGAGTCATTGAAAAAGATTCCTCAGGTAAAGGAAATAATTAACAAATTCAAGGTACAGATGTTGAAGAATGTATGTGAGTCCCTGCAGGATGTCTCAGAACTGGTTAGTTTACTCGATAAAGCTATTGTTGATGAACCTCCAATCAGTATTCGAGATGGCAATATTATCAAGCAGGGATTTGATGCGGATCTTGATGAAATAAGACAGGTTAGCATAGGAGGAAAGGATTGGATCAAGTCGCTCCAGGTAGAAGAGATTCAAAGAACAGGAATAAAATCTCTAAAGGTAAGATACAATAAAGTTTTTGGATACTATATTGAAATTACGAAGTCAAACTTGAATATGGTGCCTGATAATTACATAAGAAAACAGACACTCTTGGGTTGTGAAAGGTTTATAACTCCTGAGCTGAAGGAGAAAGAAGCGCTTGTTCTTGGCGCAGAAGAGAGAATTAATGAAGCGGAATATAAGATTTTTACTGATGTGCGCAGTCAAGTTGCATGTGAAACTATCAGGCTTCAAAAAATAGCGCGGGCTATTGGCATTCTGGATGCAGTAAATTCGTTTGCGTTAGTAGCAATACAAAATAATTACGTAAAACCTGAAATTACAGATTCTGATGTTATAGAGATTGTTGAGGGCAGGCATCCGGTTCTTGAGAGGCTGGATATCGGAAGTAAATTTGTTCCAAATGATACATATCTCGATAATTCCAGCCAGCAGATAATGATAATCACCGGACCAAACATGGCGGGCAAGTCAACTTATATTAGACAAGTTGCTCTCATTGTTCTCATGGGACAAATCGGCAGCTTTGTACCCGCAAAAAGCGCAAAGATTGGTACAGTTGATAGAATATTTACCAGAGTCGGTGCGTCTGATGAGCTGACAAAGGGACAGAGTACATTTATGATAGAGATGAATGAAGTAGCAAATATACTCAACAATGCCACTTCGCGTAGTTTAGTAATACTTGACGAAGTAGGAAGAGGCACAAGTACATTTGATGGTGTCAGCATTGCATGGGCAGTGGCGGAATATATACATAACAGCTTAAAAGTCAATGCGAAGACTCTTTTTGCTACTCACTATCACGAGCTGACAGAACTTGTTCTCACATTGGAAAGAGCAAAGAATTATAATGTTTTGGTAAAGGAATGGAATAATGAAGTTATTTTTCTCCATAAGATTGTTGAAGGCCCAACTGATAAGAGCTATGGAATTCATGTTGCGTCTCTTGCAGGTTTACCTAAAGAGGTCATAGAAAGGGCAAAGGATATCCTTGTTAATTTAGAAAACGAGACAATTTCAGAACAGGGCCTTCCTAAATTCGCTCCTTCTGCAAAGAAGAGCAAAAATAAAGAGATAAGAGAGTCTCAGCTTACATTCTTTGCTGCAGTAGATCATCCTGTTGTGGATGAAATAAAAAACTTAGATACAGAGAATATGACACCGCTTCAAGCGCTTAAGAAACTTGATGAGCTGAAGAAGAAAGTTGAAAAAAAATAACGTCTGAGCTAAGACGCACGGTCTAACGCGTTGCCTTCAGCGACTTGTTCGCCAGTCGTTCTGGTTCCAGATGCCGGCAGAGGAAGTCAATACCCTCGTCCGACATATCCAGTTCGTGCCCCCCGTCATGTTCTTTATAGCAATATCTCTCCATGATACCCAGCCGTTTGTAGATGTTCTTAAGTTTTCTGGCTTCCGGCCGTGCACGTCGAACGTTGAACAGGTCGTCTTTCTTGCCGACCTCAATATACAAAGGGCGTGGGCATACAAGGGCTCCGACTTCGGAGTCCATAAAGTGATTTGCTGCATCGAACCATACCCAGTCGACGAAGTCGTACACCTTGCGGTTGTTGAAGAAGCAGGAAGATACGGCAGTCTTGATCCTCGTGTCTAGTGCGGCAGCAAATAGAGTGTAAAAGCCACCATAAGATAATCCGATCATGCCGATACGTTCAGAATCAATATCTTTATGTGTTACGAAATAGTCCAGTGATCTAAAAATTCGATATAGGTCAAGGGCCGCAAGAGACCCGCCGATCTGTTTTAACCGCCGATCAATAGTATTTTTCTCATACTCGGGCCCAAATCTCTTGGAATCCCAGAGAAGGAGTTGCGGAGCAAATACAGCAACACCCCTTCTGAGGACACGTCGTGTCATATCGTTGTAGTTAGAAGAACCGAAGAATCCAGAACATAATTCGGGTGTCCCACCGCCGCCGTGTTGAGAGACAACCAAAGGAAATGGACCTTTGCCATGTGGACGAAAGAAAAGTCCGTAAGTATTCACGCCGGGGAGGGTCTCTATCAGGACACGTGAAATTCGGCCAAGGGAATCCTCGGCAACGTTCTGGTCTGATGCCAAGGGCACATCTGTTTTCCACCCATCAGTCAACGGCCACCCCAACATTTTTCTCAGTCTTTCTCGGTACCTGGCGACTGATTGCTCGTAGGAGTCGACAGATGAGAGTTTCGGTTTGAAGTACCTTTTGCGGCGACGGTCTGCTTTCTGCTGCTCCTTGCGAAGAAGAGTCTGTACCTCCTCAAGCATAGACTTGCGAAAGTCGTTACCGGCCTCAGGAGGTTCACTGTATAGACCCACTGTCATTTTTTTTCTTTCTGGCGAACAATTAATATACTGAATCCATATTTCATTAGAAAACTACCTGAAACATATCAAATTTTTATTGATTCAGCAAGAAATTCTTGTTAACTTCCACGTTTGCAATATAATACAAGGAAACATGGATTTCGCATATCTAAGTTTTTAGGAGTGTGTGATGAAAAAAATTGCAATGATTTTTCTATTATCTTTTATTGCAGGATGTGGAAGAACTAATCACTGGGAAATTAAAAACAGCCGTCCGGAGGGAACTAATATCATATGCTTTGGAGATAGTATAACTGAAGGGCTTGGAGCATCAGAAGGATGTGACTATCCATCTCTACTCAGTAAGAAATTAGGTCTGCCAGTAATCAATGCGGGAATGGGGGGAGATACAACCGAAGATGCAATCAGAAGACTTCAACGTGATGTGCTGGAGAGGCATCCTAAGATTGTTATAGTAGAGTTTGGCGGCAATGATGCACTGGGGAAAACCGTTCCTATGGAGAAAACCTTTGAGAATTTGGGACTGATTATAACCAGAATTCAGGAAAAAGGCGCTTTGGTGTTAGTGCTTGGTATCCAGCCATCTTTAATGGGAACAAGCTACAAAAAGAGATTTGTGAAAATCGCAAAAAAACATGGTGCGCTTGTTATCCCGGATATCTACGATAAAATACTTGGTAAACCTGATATGATGAGTGACCACATCCATCCCTCTGATAAAGGATATGAGCTTATTGCCGATCAGGTATATGCTCTACTGAAGCAGTATTTGTAAATCCTCAAACTATCCAAGGCACACTGTTTCATTCTTTTCCGGTATCATGCTTTCAACATTAAGAGAAACCAGTCTTTCTTTCAACTTTTCAGATTGCTCAGGTTCGCCGTGAACAATGAACACCTTCTTGAGAGAATCTCTGGTTTCATTAACATATTGTACCAGATAATCACTGTCTGCATGCGCGCTAAAGGAATCAACAACAACAACCTCTGCCTTTAGTTCATACGGTCTTCCAAAAATGTTGACAGTTGGCCTGTCATGTTCAACAATCCTTCTTCCGAGAGTATTTTGGGGCATGTATCCTACAATAACAATGGTATTATATGGATTTTCTATATTGTTTTTTAGATGGTGAAGAATTCTTCCGTGTTCACATGTGCCGGATGCAGATATAATAACCATAGGGCCTCTTTTATTATGTAATTGCTTTGATTGTTCAACATCCTCTATATATGTTATGTTCTCACTGGCAAGAGGGTCCATGTCCTGGATTTCCTTGCTAAAGTAATCCCTGTTATTCTCAAAAACCTTTGTTACTTTCACAGCGAGCGGACTGTCCACATATATTGGTATCTCTTTTATCTTTCTTTCTCTCAAAAGCCGCGACAGGAAATATATGACCTCCTGAGTTCTTTCCAGAGCAAATGACGGGACAATAATCTTTCCGCCGCGAGCTACGGTCTTATTCACAACTTCCATGAGCTTCTTCTCTGTTTCTTCTATAGGAGAATGTTTGCGGCCTCCATACGTGCTTTCAATTATAAGATAATCTATTTTTTTCGGTATTTCAGGATTTCCAACATACGGCAGGTTCGGACGTCCAAGATCTACAGCATAAGCGATACGTATTGTTTTGCCATTAGCAGAAATGTCAACTGTCGGTATAGAAGAGCCCAGGATATGACCTGCATCAAAGAATGTAAGCTCCATATCCTCTGTCACTCTCTGTTTTTTGTGATAATCAAGAGCGTAAAGATACCTCAAAGAATTTTCAGCATCATATCTTGTGTAAAGCGCTTCTCTTGGTGGGCGTCCTCTTCGCAGATTTACTTTATTCACATATTTTATATCTTCTTCCTGAATATGACCGCTATCCGGCAGCATATACTGGCAGAGCTCCATTGTGGAAGGAGTCAAATACGCCTTTTTTCTGAACCCTTTATTTACAAGTGTTGGAAAATTTCCGCAGTGGTCGATGTGGGCATGCGATATTATACAACAATCCAGATCCGATGGATTAATGGGAAACGCGGAATTTACAGTATAATACTCATCCCTGTGTCCGTGAAAAAGGCCGCAGTCTATGAGAACTGCAGATTTATCGGTAGTCGCCAAATGCATGGAACCGCTTACTGTTCCAACACCACCGCAAAATTTAAATTTTATTGCCATATATAACTACCTGATATCTGTTTTATAGAATTTGCAAGATGCCCCTTTTGCCATTCACATGCTTTTTTGTATAAAGAGAAATTCCGTTCAAGTTTTCTGAATTCTTTAGGATGCCTTTGTATCCTGCCATTAACTATCCTTTGTTTAAATATCTCATGCAGCATTTCGTGATAAACCAGATAGTTAATGTAGTACAGGGGAACTTTTTTGGTATCAAGAAGCCGATTAATTCTTATAAGATTTTTTTCTGATCCTGTATCTTTCCATGTTCCCATAAGTCGTTTATTAGGTTTATGTGACCACGTGATATGAAGATTCAGATTACTGCTGAAATATTCGCTATTTAAATTGTTGTAGATTTCTCCAAGATCAAACACATTCCCAACTGGCTCCGGCAGGATTCTTCGAGTTTTTGATTTGCATACTATTTTATGCTGATTTTGGGTTATAAAATTCCTTATTGTTTTCCTACACACAGTGCGTGTGCTTTTTCTTGTAAGACGAGTGTATATCTTAAGTATTGCATCAAGAACATGTTCAGGGGCATTTCTAAACATGTTATGTAATCGGATAGTATATTTATTGAAATTTCTCCTACAACTGATCATAATTGTAGAATTATTTGTATAATGAATTGTTATTCGTCTGTTCAATGTTGATAATGTTGGCTATGATGGTTTAGGTGTTTACAGTCCTATTTTATCAGCAATCTCATAAAACTCTTTTTTATTTATGTTGTCTAAAGTCTTTCCGCGTTTTTTAAGTTGTTCATTAAACTTTATTGACTTTTCCTGCATTGTCTTATGCGTGTCTTCAGAACCGCCTACCAGATAGAAATTATAGCCTTTTGTAAACCGCTTATGACCATCTTTATTATCAAGACCTAATCCAAGTAATATCTTTCTCCAGTTTTTCTCTCTAATCATGTTCCTTCCATATCCTTTCAGGATTAAAAGCAGTTACATTTAACACTTTTTTGGGCTATAACTCAAGAGAATGTGCTGGCTGGGCACATAGGTAACACTTTTTGTTTAAGATTCTCATTGTGATTCTCAATATATCTCATGGGTGTTAAATAATCAAGCGCTTGATGAGGGCGATTAAAATTGTACTCAATCAGCCAATTTGTTACAGCT
>JAUSPT010000050.1 GCA_030652805.1 bacterium
ACAAGGAGTTATCCACAATATGCACATAATTAACAAAAAGAAAAAGTTTGATCAAAAAGAAAAATTTACTACTACTAATCTTAACAAAATAGGACATTTCTAAATGTTTTAAAAGCGGACATTTCTAAATGTGGTTGACAATTCTATTGACTTTATACGGACTTGGCATTATCTTGTTTATCTAAGTTTAAGGGATAAAATTGGTGAATTCACATATCAAACCGGCTGGGAGAACAAAAGACATTAAATATGCTGTTAGAGATATTATGCTAATAGCTGATAAGGCAGCGTCTCAGGGCAGGAAGATGCTTTATCTTAACATAGGTGATCCAATAAAATTTGATTTTAAAACACCTCCTCATATTGTTGAGGCTACATATGATGCAATGAAAAGTGGATTTACAGGATATTCTCCATCGTCTGGAATTGATGAAGCGATTGAATCTGTTAAGAATGAAGCGTGTAGAAAGGGAATAAAAAATATTCAGGACATCTTTATTACAAATGGAGGAAGCGAAGCTATTGAAATAGCATTAACAAGTCTTGTGAATCCTGATGAAAATGTATTGATACCTTCACCTGGTTACCCTTTGTACACAGCAGTGCTAACAAAGCTTGGAGCAGGAATCAATTCATATTACTTAGATGAGGAGAATGACTGGCAGCCAGACATTAATGATATAAAGAGAAAAATAGATAAAAATACAAGAGCCATTATTCTTATAAATCCTAATAATCCAACAGGCGCAGTTTATACAAGGGAAACTCTTACCCAAATTGTTAATCTTGCTCTTGAGCATAATCTTGTAATATTTTCCGACGAAATATATGACAAACTTGTTTTTGATGCTGAGGAGCATATCTCTACCGCGTCTATCTCAAAAGAGGCATCTGTTCTTACTTTTGGCGGGCTTTCAAAGTCCTATCTATCTCCAGGGCTGCGTATTGGATGGTGTGTTGTGAGCGGTAAAGAGGAAAATTTAGGAGACTATTACAGGGCTATGCAGAAACTAACACGTGCAAGACTCTGCGCAAATCACCCTGAGCAATATGCAATAAAGCCAGCTTTAGAAGGGGATCAGTCACATATAAAAGAGGCAAATGCAAAGCTTAAACGAAGGGCAGATATTACATACCAAATGCTCAATGCTATTCCAAACGTCAGGTGTGTAAAACCAAGGGGAGCCTTTTATGCATTTCCTAAAATAGATGTGCCTGTATCAGACCAGAAATTTGTTTCTGATTTAATCTATGAAACAGGCGTTGTTGTTGTTCATGGTGGGGGATTCGGACAAAAGCCGGAAACAAAACACTTCAGAATTGTTTTCCTGCCGGAGGAAGATGTCTTAAGACAGGCATACAAAAAAATCAGGCAATTCATGACCAGGTATGAATAGCAACAGTATAATCATCAAGGGCGCTCGCCAGCATAATCTTAAAAACATAGATCTGGAAATTCCCCGAGATAAACTTGTTGTTATTACCGGTCTTAGTGGTTCAGGGAAATCCTCTCTGGCTTTTGATACTATCTATGCAGAAGGCCAGAGAAGGTATGTAGAAAGCCTGTCTTCCTATGCGCGCCAGTTCCTTGAACAAATGGATAAGCCTGATGTTGACTATATTGGAGGACTTTCTCCTGCTATCTCTATTGAACAAAGAACCTCTGCAAGAAACCCCCGCTCAACAGTTGGAACAGTAACAGAAATTTACGACTATCTAAGGGTGTTGTTTGCACGCATAGGAGAAGTCTACTGTTATAAATGTGGAAGAAAAATTGCACATCAAACTTCCCAGCAAATCGTTGACAGCATTATGAAATTCCCTCAATCCTCTAAAATTATGCTTATGTCCCCAATAGTGAGAGGTAGAAAAGGGGAGTATAACGCTCTTTTTGAGGATATTAGAAAGAAAGGCTTTGTAAGACTCAGAGTTGATGGGAACATCTATAATGTGGAAGACGAGATAAAACTCAATAAAAACAAAAAACACAACATTGAAGTCGTTGTAGACAGACTCGCTATAAAATCAGATATCAAATCACGTCTTAGTGATTCTGTAGAAACTGCTCTAAAACTGGGTGAAGGATTAATTTTGGTATGTATCAACAATAAGAAAGATATCCTGTTTAGTGAACATTTTGCATGTATTAAATGTGGAATAAATTACTCTGAATTCACACCCCGTATGTTCTCGTTTAACAGCCCTTATGGTGCATGTAAAACATGTAATGGACTGGGCAGGAAGATGGAAGTTGATCCCGACCTGATCGTGCCTGATATGAATCTGTCAATTAATGAGGGCGCAATTATTTCGTGGAGCAATCCGATAACAACAAAACGCCACCGCTGGAAAGCAGCAACAAGAAGATACCTGTTTCAGATGCTGGAGACAGTTAGCGATCACTATAATATAGACCTTGATATTCCATTCAAGAATTTAAGCAAAGAACATCAAAACATGATTCTGTATGGCACAGAAGAAAAACTGGATTTTACGTTGCGACTCAGACGTAGAATCCACAGACATAGAATGAAATTTGAGGGGGTAATTAATAACCTTGAGAGAAGATGGAGCCAGACTGATTCTGAATATGTAAAGTCAGAGATCTATAATAAATACATGAGAGTCAGATTATGCCCTGAGTGTGAAGGCGCAAGACTTTCCCCTCAGAGTCTTGCTGTAAGGATAAATAAGAAATCAATAGCTAAAATATGTTCCTTATCAATTAAATCTGCTATCAGATTCTTTAATAATCTGCGTTTGGGTAAAACAGAAGAAGTTATTGCGCATGATATTCTAAAAGAAGTCAGGGAACGATTAACATTTCTCTCCAATGTAGGACTTGACTATATTACACTGGATAGAACAGCGCAGACTCTTTCAGGAGGAGAAGGAGAGAGAATCAGGCTCGCTACACAAATTGGCTCAGGTCTTGTTGGAGTATTGTATATCCTTGATGAGCCAAGTATTGGGCTTCACCAGAGAGATAATAGAAAATTACTGAAGACATTAACCAGTCTGCGCGACCTGGGGAATACAGTTATTGTTGTAGAACATGATGAACAGACAATAAGAAATGCGGATTATGTAATAGATCTCGGTCCGGGAGCCGGCATTCACGGCGGAGATCTTGTAGCGTGCGGCAGGCCCGAAGAAATAATTAAAAATAGGAATTCTATTACAGGTAAATACCTGTCAGGAGAAATTAAGATTGGTACGCCAGAACAAAGAAGAAGGCCAACTGAAAAGCAGCTTAGAATACTTGGGGCTTTTGAACACAATTTAAAAAAGATAAACGTAAATATCCCTCTAGGGTTATTGGTCTGTGTTTCAGGCGTATCTGGTTCCGGTAAAAGCACACTGGTTGACGAAATACTGTACAGAGCTCTGGCTCAAATCCTATACGGCTCAAAAGAAAAGCCAGGTAAACATGTTGATATTAAAGGATTTTCTCAAATAGATAAAGTTGCAAATATCACTCAGGCGCCAATAGGCAGAACCCCTCGTTCCAACCCTGCCACGTATACAGGTGCTTTTGATTATATAAGACGTCTGTTTTCTCAGGTTCCGGGCTCAAGGGCAAGGGGATATAAGCCTGGAAGATTCTCTTTTAATGTTAAAGGCGGAAGATGTGAGACATGTAAAGGTGACGGCTTAAAAAAGATTGAGATGCACTTCCTTCCTGATATTTATGTAACATGCGAAACATGTAGAGGAACGCGATTCAATAGAGAAACTCTGGAGATTAAATACAAGGATAAAAGCATAGCAGACGTTTTGGATATGACAATTGAAGAAGCTCTGAAACTTTTTGAGAACATTCCGCCTGTAAAAAGAAAACTGCAGACTCTAAACGATGTAGGTCTCGGGTATATAAAATTAGGACAGTCTGCTACCACTCTCTCAGGAGGAGAAGCACAAAGGGTTAAGCTGGCTAGTGAATTAAGTAAGGTTTCAACAGGCAGGACGCTCTATATACTTGATGAACCAACCACAGGTCTGCATTTTGCAGATGTTCAGAAGTTATTGGATGTTTTAGGAAGATTAGTGGATAAAGGGAATACAGTGTTGATAATCGAGCATAATTTAGACGTTTTAAAAACAGCTGATTATATTATAGATCTTGGACCAGAGGGAGGAGACAATGGGGGAGAAGTCGTAGCAGAAGGAACTCCGGAACAAGTTGCTAAGAATAAGCGCTCATATACTGGAAAGTTTCTGAAGAAAGTTCTGGAATGCTGATAATAGATGAAATTGTTGTTGACGATGCTATTCTTAAAACCCATTTTTCATGCTGCCTTGAGATCTGTCACGGACACTGCTGCGCAACAGGGGACTTTGGAGCACCAATATCTGAGGAAGATGTAGAAATAATAGATAAACATTTAAAAAACATTGAAAAATATCTTCCAAAGAAAAATATAAAAATCATAAAAAAGAATGGATACGCAGAAGTATATCGAAGTGGAACCCTTTGTGTTGAGTCCCTTTACGATGATGGACCGTGCGTTTTTTCATACAAGCATGAAGGAATAACCAAATGCGCTATTCATACTTATTGTGTGAACACTGAAATAGATCCTGTCCAAATAAAACCCATATCCTGCTCTCTATTTCCAATAAGGGTTATCCGACTGGGGAAAATAATATCATTAAGATACTGCCAGTATTCTGAATGTAAATCAGCTTTAGGAGGCTCAACTCCTGTCTTTCAGACGTGTAAGAAAGCCCTTATTAGAATGTCTGGTAATCAGTGGTATAAAAAATTAGAGAAATGCTATGAAGAAAGTTCTATATAAGCTGCAGCTTCTTTCTTATAAGCCATTCTGCGCTGAGAAGTATGATAAAAAGAAAAAGCAGTAGGGGAGAGTTATGCAATTTTATTCTGTAGGATGTGATTGTTTGCCTGTGCCTGGCTTTTATTTCATTAAAAATACCATATATATTCTCTGGTGTATGATATGCCCCTCCTGTAGATAAGGATATATCCTTAAGCAGCACGTCATTTAAGCCAATGTCTTCCTCTTCCATGTAAGGATTGCCGACAGCAAATCCAATCAGTTCCTCTTTTGAAATGTCTTCAATTTTAGCAGTAGCTTTTAATTGATAATATCCGATATCATCTGCCTCATAATCTGCTTCATATTCTCCTGTCTTGCCTTCCACATTAGTCAAGTTCAGAAAAGTCTTTTTGTTTGATGGTGTAGTTATTTGACAATTTATATTTGCTTTATCATATCTACGATATTCCTTATCATATGCAGACGCCATAATATGAATTATCTCACCGGGCTCGTAATAATCCTTGTTTGTATATATGAGGAGATGATCTGTATCTTGCTTTGGCTTTTTATCTCCAGAGCACAGCCATCTCACCATCTGCCCCCAGAATGTCTGATATATATTGATATTGATGTCTTCTGCAAATGCCCATTTCCATGTAGAATCAGTTGCTATAGCAGCTACTTTCCCTTCCCCGTAATTTTGGACTATCAATACTGGCCATTTTTTTAGGGATTTAGAGTCTGAAGCGTAGATAAGTACTATAGCCCCAGGCTTAGGCCTTGAGAGAAGATTAAACCCGGATAAAGCAGGTAATTGTGTTTTTGGATTCTTTAGAATCGGATGTCTGGATGCTTCAGGTGTAAGCACTGGTACAAAAGTTTTCCCTTCCCACTCGCCACTACCTTCTAAAGCGACAGGAAATATCTTTGATAGCTCGCCTCTTTGATATCCTCCGCTTTCAAAGGAATTTTTACCGCCTAAAATGAGAAAACCGCCGCCATTTCCGGTGAAATTGACAATATTAGAAGCAGATTTTTCATCAAACATGTTTTTAATATTTCCTAGAATGATAATGTCATATTCTTTAAGATTTTCCTTATGATGCAGAATATCATTGAGTTCTCGATGTGTGGAAATCCCTTGTTGATAAAACTGTCCTGATGAAGTTAATATAAAAGCAGTAAGATCTATATGCGGGTCTGACTCAAGGGTCCTTTTAAGGAATTTATATTCCCATCTTAGACCTCCTTCAATATAGAGTGCCTTTGTTTTCTGCCTGGTTATGAGTACAGTAAAAGTCCTTTTATTGTTCTGCGTTATAAGCTCTCCTTCCAAAGGAGGAACCTCTGCGACATATCTACATACACCCACTTGTTTTGGAATAAGACCGATCTCCAGATTTTGTACATTCTCAGATTCCTTTAGCAGCACACTACTGCTGGATATCACCTCTCCATCCAGCTCCACATTAACAGGAACTAGTTTTTCCTCATATCCTCGATTTTTAATCTTAATATCTATATTTATCTTTTCTCCCAAATATCCGGTTAATGGAGAACTGATATGGGTAATTGATACATCCTTAAATGATTTATTTGCCTTTATATTGCCCAGTCCAACACTGTATATTGGAACTGCGAGGCTTTTAATTCTTTTGACCGTATTTTTGCCTGCATTATTATTTCCATCAGTAAACAATACCACTCCGGATATAGGGCTTTCTCCCATTGTTTTAACAGCATTTTCTATTGAAGCAGCGATATCTGTAGAATTGCCATGCGCGCTGAGCTTTGCAGGTATGTCTTTTTCAGACATCTCAGCAGAACCCTTTGAAAATTCAAATGTTCTAACTATAAACTGTTTAGATAGTGTTCTGATAAAATTATTTTCATCTCTATGGATTGTATCCTTAATTATTTCCAATTTACTCTTTGGAGAAAAAGGGCCATGCCCACCCATGCTTTTTGAAGTATCAAACAAAAGCAGACAGCAGGATTTCTGAAGCTTCGATTTCAAGAAACTGATTGTCGGCCTTAACACTGCGCCTAGAATTATAATTATTAAAAGAATCCTGAGAAAAACTATCCAGCCTGCTTGCTTCCTGGAAAGAACAGAGTAAAGCCTGATATATGTTAGGATTACAGCAGTAATAGCTATGGCGAGTATTACGACCAGCAAAAAAAGATTTACTGGATTCTCAAACTCTATTCTTATATTTTGCAGGCGCCACAAGTCCATGATTTACCTATTTAACAGTTCTTGCACTTATAAACATTTTTTTGCGTTCAGCATAGGATGGAATAAATCTATTAGCTATAATCCCCTCAACAAGGAGCAGCAATATTAATAGAAACAGTAAAGGATTTGAGAGTCTTACACCCTCTCTTGTTCTTCTCATACTTGGAATAATCTCATCAAATGTAGATATAAAGCTCAAATTCCCTTTTATATACCTATTAATCTCATCTCTGGCTATTTTTGATAGATCTGACTCCTTAGTATCAAGGTTGACAGCAAATAGAGTCTTGCCTGGATTAATCTGATAAATACCGGACGTTTTTGTGTTGGTATAATTGAATGTATCATTCTCAATGGATGTAGTCTGCCAGAGAGTACCATCCGGACTTATTACTGAAACTTCCTTCACATCAGGAGGAATCTTAAGCCTGAGTACTGAATTAGCTAAATAACTTTGCGGCTGAGTCGTATCTCGTTCCAGTGAATATATAATCTGATGCAGAAACGGCAAGTATGCAGGATGAATAGGGAAGTCATTCCACGAAATATTAGGAGAACTTGTAAACAGGAAGATTCTTCCTTTACTCAACTGTTTTTCTAAAAACATAGGATAACCATTTGTGTACCAGGATAGCACCTTTGTCGATTGTTCCAGGGCAGGATCATATTGTACAGCATAAATCTTATAAAAATGGATATGGCTTAAATTGACATTTGTTCCTTCAAATATATCAAATATCTTGTTTTTATAATGTACTTTTGCAAACGTAAAAAAATTAGAATGGTCATCTTCATCCCCCATAGACATAAGAAGTTTTGAAGGCAGTAATCCACTCTCATAAAAGATACGGTTATAATCCGGAACATTAGTATTATTTCCCAGGAATATCAGCAGGTTTCCTCCTTTATGTATGTATGGTTTTAGCATGTCTGCAATACCCTGATCGTTGACCTTTACGTTGGCAAGTATAACAAGAGAATATTTGTCCAACTTTTCAGATAAGAAGCTTTCTGTGGTTATTTCATCTATCTTTATGCTTGATAAGGCCCCTTTGGATGGGCTCAAAGCAGATCTTAAATAAAAACACTCATCTAAATATGGGAAAACAGATTTATGCCCATTAACGAGAAGTACTGGAAATACAGGAGCTGCTTTAACAGTAAAAAAATATTTATTATCTATGCTCAGCTTGTCATGGTCAATACTGATATAGCCGTGGTGCAATCCCGGCTTATCCATGTCCACTGAGAAGTTTAGGATAATCTTTGATTTGGCATCTATATATGCTGTCTGTTCCTGCTTTTTTACATTGTCAATATAGATATATACATTGGTCTTTGTTGCATAGTTTGAGAAATTATTTATCTCAGCATGCGCCTGTAGAGACATTCTCTGCACCTTAAGCTTTACGTCTGTTATTGCAGTATTAGAAAAATCTTCCTTTCCTGCATTCACAAGATATAGATGCACATCAGAGCTAAGATTAATTGGAGATTCTATATTATCCCATGAAACCTTTTGCAAATCTGTGATTAAGTATATCTCCTTATTAGGCCCTGCAGACTTAGTAAGAATTTTTATTGCTTTAGTTAAAGCCGTCCCAATGTCAGCATAATCATTTGATAATGAAATATCTGGCATAACATCCTCCAGACCACCTTGATATCCTCTGCCGTTCGTTAGAATAAGTGCAACTTCATCTGCTCTTTTAATAGATTTTAATATTTGTATAGCAGCATCCTTTGCCTTATCAAAAGGCGTATCTGTTCCTCTATAAGCCATGCTGTATGAATTATCAAGAATAATAACAGCGCTTACTGCTTTCCCTTTCCCGAAAAATGAAAATCCGGAGAATTTCACAACAGGTTCTGATATTGCAAGCGATATGAGTATAAGGATAAGGATTCTGAGCAATAATAATATGATTTGTCTGAGCTTTAATCTTGTCATTGTTCTAAGATGCGAGAGCTTTAAGAATCTTAAAGTGCTAAATTGAATAGTTTCAGTTTTGCGATTTGATACCAGGTGTATTACGATAGGAATAATCCCTGACAACATACCAAAGAGGAAAATCGGATTAAGAAAGAATATTGACATTTATCCCAGTCTTGCTCTTTTAGAAAGATATGAACACAGCGCTGCGTCCAGAGGCACAGATGTATCCGCCCTTACATAGTCTATCATCCCTTCAGAACAATCGCGCTTATACTTATGTGTAAAGCTGTCAATCTCTGCCCAATATTGCTCGCGGATAAGTTTAGGATTCACGGAAAGAGTTTTTTTTGTTTCTATATCTTGAAAAACAGCAGGCTTCTCATAAGGGAATGTTGTCTCATATTTATCAAGAACATGAAAGACAATGACCTCGTGTTTTTTATGCCTGAAATGCTTTAGCCCTTTTATTACTGATTCTGCATCATCAAGCAGATCTGATATCAAAATTATTAACCCTCTTCTCTTTATTGTTTCAGCCAGATCATGGCAGGTTTTGCTAATATTAGTTTTTTGTCCTGATGAGGTTCTATCAAGTGTTTGCAGGATATTTTTTAAGTGACCTCTACTGCATTTAGGTGGTATATAATCTTTTATTTTTTCATCAAACACCACAAGACCTACAGAATCTCTTTGCTTAATCATCAGATAAGCAAGGGATGCAGCAAGAAAACAGCCATATTCATACTTTGAAACATGTCCTGACTTGAAGAACATGGAATTACTTGCATCCAGAAGAATATAAGCTTTAAGATTTGTTTCCTCCTCATATCTCTTTATATATAATTTATCTGTTTTTCCATATACTTTCCAGTCTACATGTTTTAGGTCATCTCCCAGGGAATATTCCTTATGTTCAGAGAATTCTACGCTGAATCCCTGATATGGACTTTTATGCAGGCCGGATATAAATCCTTCAACAACTAATTTTGCAACAAGGTTCAGGTTGGATATCTTTGCAATTACCTTTGGATCGAGAAACCTACGATAGCTTTGCATAATCCTTTTCTGTTGGTTCTGTAATTGTATTGAGCAGCTTCTCTATAATCTTCTCTGAGTCTATTCCTTCAGCTTCTGCATTAAAATTAATAATAATTCTATGTCTGAGCACAGGAGGAGCAACACTTCTCACATCCTCACAAGATACATTATAGTCACCTCGTGTTATTGCTCTTGCTTTTGCGCCGAGTATTAGATACTGAGCAGCTCTTGGCCCTGCCCCCCAGCTGACCCAGTCTTTTATGAATTCAGGAGCAGAAGCATCCTTTGGCCTGGATGCTCTTACAATGTTTGTCGCATATATGACTACATGGTCAGAAACAGGAATGCGCCTTGTGATTCTCTGAAGTGCGAGTATCTTTTCCCCATTCAATACAGGGCTGAGTTCAGTATTGGTTTCGTATGTAGTAGATTTGACTATTTCCTGCTCTTCAGTTTTGGAAGGATAGTCTATGTTAATATTAAACATAAATCTATCCAGCTGCGCCTCAGGCAAAGGGTATGTGCCCTCCTGCTCTATAGGATTCTGTGTCGCTAAAATAAAAAACGGAAGCTCCAGAGGATAGGTTATACCTCCTGCAGTTACTTCATATTCCTGCATTGCTTCAAGCAAGGCAGCCTGTGTTTTTGGTGGTGTCCTGTTTATCTCATCAGCCAGCACTATATTTGCAAAGATCGGACCTTCTATAAATTTGAAACTTCTCTTGTGCGTTTGAGAATCCTCCTCCATGATATCCGTGCCTGTAATATCTGAGGGCATAAGGTCAGGAGTAAACTGAATTCTTTTAAACTTTAAATCCATGACCTGCGCAATTGTATTTACCATCAGTGTTTTTGCCAGTCCGGGCACGCCGACAACAAGGCAATGACCTCTGGAAAACATAGCAATCAAAATTTCATCTACTATCTGCTGCTGACCAATAATCACCTTGCGAATTTCTTTTAAGATTTTCTCTCTGGCATCCTTAAATTCTTCAATTGCCCCTAAATCCGCTTCAACAATCTTACTGTCGTCCATTTCAACATCCTCCTTAAATTACTTCGCATAACCTTTGTTAGAAACTCATTATAAATCACAACTACAAAACAATCCATTCGTTTTTTTGATGAAATTCTCCGCCCTTTTTTCTTTATGGTTTTGGGATGGGGGAGTATAATGCTTTTTGTCTATTTTTATTGAGGTTTTAAGCAATTTAAGCTATGGTAACACTAAAGTAGAAGTGACTTAAATAATTAATGTTAGGGGGAACAAAGAATATGAAATACAATGCAGACACATTTTTTATCACCTTTGTTGATTCAATAAATGAAGAGAAAGTAAAAACCCTAATTGCCATTATTGCGGATGTCATCCATAAAAATAAACCATCGCAAATATACATTTTATTTTCCTCCGGTGGCGGGGGAATAAATGCTGGGATCACTCTTTACAACTTCCTTCGTGCTCTCCCTACTGAAGTTGTGTTCCACAACATAGGTTCCGTAGATTCCATAGCGACGTGTATTTTCCTCGCTGGTAATAAGCGATACGCCAGCAGTAATTCCAATTTCTTGTTTCACGGTGTCACATGGACATTCGGTCAAGGGGCTGCCCTCAATCGAAAGCAACTCCATGAATGCATCAGTACAATTCAACAAAACGAGAATGATTATGCTAATATCATCACCAGTCGTACTTCCATAAGCAAGAAGGAGATATTTTCTCTACTCGACCAAGGAGAATCTAAAGGACTTGAGTTTGCTCTCGAAAAGGGAATTATTCATGAGGTTTGCGAGGTGTCTATTCCCACTGGCTATAATCATATCGCATGTAACCTCAAGTGATGTTCCAATAGTATTGGGGGTAGTGGAAGATTTGTGCATTTTGGGGCGGTATAGGATTTTATTCATAAAGTAAAGGGATACAGAAACCTTTAAAAACAATGTCAAACCTTAACCACCCGAATTCCCCAATCAATTCGGAGAATGACAAACGGGCAGCTGCAAGGGCTGCCCCTACAATAACCGCCAGCTAAAGCAGGCGGTTGTGGGGGAGGGGACAACCGATTGCTTCGGGATTTTATGGTTCAAAAAGTATTTCTGTTAGATAAAATTTAAAAGTGCACAGTTTAAAGTTTAAAAGTGCACAATATTTAGGTCTTCATTTTTAGCTGTTTGAACACCAACAAGCCTATTGTCATACCAGCACCTGATTTCAGATATGCCAGTTTTCTCATCA
>JAUSPT010000051.1 GCA_030652805.1 bacterium
TATAATTATTATACCTTATATATACCTTTGGTCAATTTAAAATTTTGAGTCAAGGCGCTATGTTGTTAGAGAACGGAATGCCCCCTTGTTGGGAAAGAGCCAGAGCCGGGGGGTTGAGTCGTCATAGTTGGCTCCCCGGACTGGCCAATGTTGGTAACATTTGTCCAAGTGTAGGGATTCACTCTTATTAGATCTTAAAACATCATTAAAAAATCTCTGGAATATGAGCCGTATTGGGATTTTCTTCTTCTGTTGTTTTATGCTTTTGCTTATAATAATAAAAGAGATAAGGGAAAAGGCCAGGAAGCCGGCTACCGATTTTTCATTGTACACCGATTTCCACAGCAGCTTAACCGTCACCAGTTAGTTGCATCATATTATAGCAGATATTCAGCTATATCTGAGCATTATTGATAGTGGTAAGCAGAATTATAGCATAAATATGACGGTTAAATTAGTAATTTGACGTATATAATATTACGGATAATTGTAAATAATATCTCAAAATAGCCAAAATACCACCAAAAACATAATTAAAGTAGCATATTATGCTTGACAATAGTATTAATACCAGTATATAATCAGTATTATAAACGTCATAATTATGCTATGGAAATTAAAGATTATTTCACTAAAAACTTAAAGCCCAGACAGAAGCAGTACGAAGCTATAAGAGCCGTTGCTTTTAAAGAAGGCACAATAGATGAAATTGCTACGTGTTTTGAATATAGCCCCAAATCACTTAAAACACTTATTAACCGGCTGCTTCGCGGCAAGCATCAGTTATTTCCAGATGTAAAAACTGGTCCCAAAGGACGGCATACTTCAGATCAAACAGTTAAGGAGATAATTTGTTTGCGCAGAGAAAAGAGACTTAGCGCAAAAGAAATCACAGAAGAGCTAAAAAAGACAGGTGGCCCGGCAAGCATTCGAACTGTGGAACGAATATTACAAGACGCAGGATTTCCAAGACTTTACCGGAGAACAGATAAGGAAAGGGGTATCTCTAAGAAGGGCATGCTGATGCCGCAGAGGTCTGCCGATCTGGATATTGGAAAGCTTAGCCCGTTTCGCATAGAGTGTCAGGTAGCGGGCATATATTTGTTTCTGCCTTATATACTGGAAAGTGGAATCTTAAATATTGTAAGTAAGTGCAATCTGCCCCAGTCCAGCAATATCGGAAAGACTCAGGCATCTCTTTCCATGCTGCTTCTAAAATTAATTGGCAATGAAAGATTGAGCCACATCAGCCAATATAATACTGATGCGGGTTTTGGAATCTTTGCCGGACTAAACGTCCTTCCCAAACCCGGTTATACATGTTCGTATTCCTGCAGAACCAAAGCTTCTAAACTTATGGAGTTTCAAAAAAAGATTACCGGAAACTTTTCACATATGTATCCCGATCTATACAAAGGAAATACCATTAACTTAGATTTTCATTCAATACCTCATTTTGGAAGTAAGTCCCAGATGGAGAAGGTATGGTGCGGCGCCCGGGGCAAGACGCTTAAAGGTGCCAACACATTCTTTGCCCAGGACGGAGGCAGTGATTCACTTATATATGCCAACTCTGATATCAAGAGGAAGGAATCTTCTATAGAGATTAAGAAATTTGTTGATTACTGGTTTGACCTAAAAGGTGTTACCTGCCAGACACTGGTTTTTGACTCCAAGCTGACCCGATACGATATACTCTACGAACTTGACAGAGCCGGCGTAAAGTTTATTACCTTAAGAAGGAGAGGTAAAAATATCATTGATAACACCAGGGGGATACCCGAAGAGAATTGGAAGAAATACTATCTTCCAATTCCCAAGAGAAAACACCGCCATGTGAAAGTATATGAGGATAAAGTAGTACTTTTAAATAACCAAAAACCTTTGAGGCAAATAATTATTAAAGACCACGGAAGGGCAGAGCCCACTTTTATAATTACCAACAACCTCGATATGAAGATCCTGGATATATTGGTAATCTATGCCAAAAGGTGGCACATAGAAAACAAGCTTGCCGAACTGGTGCATTTTTTTAATATCAATGCCCTGTCTTCCCCTATTATGATACGTATTCATTTTGATCTTTTGTGGACAGTTATTGCCGATACACTTTATCACCTGTTTGCAAAAGACTTAAGAGGATTTGAAAAATGCCGTGCTCAGACTATTTTCAAACAGTTTGTGAATATGCCGGGGCGGATTGAATATGACGGAAAGGTCTTTACTGTAAAAATAAGGAAGCATGCAGCTACTCCTATTTTGCTAAGTGTTGGAAAACTTAACAGAGAAATACAGGTTCCATGGCTCGGAAACAAACCGTTACGAATAATCTGGACAGCTTGATATATGACGGTTAAATCGACTGTGGAAATCGGTGTTAAATGATATAGCTGCAGGAAAAATTAAAACATCAAGCATTACATCACAGATCATTATTGAGGCAATAAATCTTACAGATCAAATATGCATAACACCTCTGTGGACTCTGTGTAATTAGCTACCGCTCTGCAGTTAAACTCTGAACAGGGAGATATGATTTTTGAAGGAGTCTGTGAGGCCAACAGTACTGCAAAAAGAGTTAACCATATATTTTAAGAAAAGGGTGAGTAAATATGTGATATAATATAGTAGGTTTTAGGGCAATAGCCCTAAGGAGTTATTTGAGGTTTATACAGATTTTGTTAAATCCTCAGCAACAAAGGAATTGGGACTAAAAGGATTTCTATGCCGAAATATAGCAAATAATTATAAAATAGTAAAAGAGGCATCAGGAAAAAAAGTTTTAATGATAGCTAACTTAAAACAGAAAATTTTTAAATTATTTTCTATAATTACCTTATTTTTTATATTGTCGTTTTTCTCATCCTCATGCTGCTGTCTTCTTAGTGAATACTTTAATTCAATAGAAACTTCTGAGGAAAAGACTGAAATTTATGACAGCATAAAAGCAGAACTTTCTGATCCAGCTGGTTACTATATTTCTCCAGAGGCTGAAGAAGATTTTTATGACAATATTAAAGATATTTATAGTGGAGAAAAACTTGATGAAATTATTGATGCTATGAAAAAGTTGAAGAAGCTTTATCCGAAAGGTTTTTCTATTGTAGTAAAAACTGCCACTATAGATAATTTTTCCTGGTTTAAGTTTATTTTTGATAATCCATCAATAGAAATAGAAGCTTTTCAGTCAGTAACAGATAAATGTTCTGATCCCTCAGTGTTAAACACTTTGGTCCATGAATATACACATACAGGAAGTGGCTATTTTCCAGAATTATTTAATAGGAGTGAAGAAGGGTATGTATATCTTATTGGAAATTTTGGAGCATTTATCAAAAAAGATGTAACACTTTTTGAAAAGCCAGAAATCTATCAGGACATTCCCAATCCAGATGATTTTGATTCAACGTATTTAAGTCCTGGTCCAGGAAAAAGCGGTGTAGATTTTATGAATATTTTAGATGAAGTAAATGCCTATACAAGAAGTGCCGAGACCATGATTGCATTTGAAGAGTTAATAGGTGCATCCAGGAATGACACGAGGTATGGCTTGCTAAAGCAAATGTCGCACTTAGAGCTATACCTAAAGAGAGCATATGAAAAGCATCCTAAAGACTGGGAATATATTGTTAATCATAAGGGATTGTCATTTTTAATAATGAAGCTGTGGCAGGAAGCATCAAGGTTTGAAAAAATTATAGAAAATGACAATAGATTAAATCTTAATAGTGAACCTGTTTCTGAATTCGTATACAGTCCTGATAACTATTTGATAATGGAGAAACTACTGAATGATTCAGGAATAATCCAGTACAAAGATATGAGCTTTAGCG
>JAUSPT010000052.1 GCA_030652805.1 bacterium
ACGCCCAAAAGGAGTACAATGCGGTTATTAAGGATTTTCCTGTATGAGGCTAGATTAAGTTCCTACTCTGTGCGATATTCAGTACTTTTTTGTATGAAAACAGCCCCATGGCCAAAATTTGGCTTTCTCTAGCATTACCCCATATAGAGGAGGAAGAAGGGGAGAATACTCTGGATGTATGGTTAAATCTTTTGGATAAATATGAAGTTATTGATACATGGATAAGCCATGATAAAAAGAGATATCAAGAGCTTATAGATTTTCGGCACAAGCTTCCGGAGAAAGTGAGAGATTACTTCAAAGAGATTAAATCACATAAGATTGCTCTTGATATTGCTGTGCCTGATGAATCATTTGGGGAGCTTTTCTGTTTTTACAAACATGCTTTGAATAATGGGAAGATTCAATTTGTTCTCTATGGACATATTGGAGAAAACCATCTGCATCTTAATTTTTTTCCAAAGAATGAGAAAGAAAAAACGATAGTTAATGATATATGCAACGAAGCTGTCCATAAAGCAGTGAAAATGGGAGGGACAGTGTCTGCGGAACACGGCATAGGAAAGATAAAACATAAATATTTGGAAGTAATGTATGGTAGAAAAGGAATCTTGGAAATGGCAAGAGTAAAGAAAGTATTTGATCCGCATTGTATTTTAGGGTTAGATAATATCTTTTCGAAGGAATTATATCTTTAAAACTTCTCTTATTGACCCAAATTTGAACTCGCCAATTAGTCTTTTCAGTCGCTCTTTAACATTACCAATATCTGCATAGCACACAAAATTTTTAAGAAATGGGATCTTTTCCAGCTTTGGATGTTCGAGGTCAATCTCCCATGGATGAACATATATGAGTGCAGGAATATTCTTTTTGTTTAATTGCTTTATTCTATTTTTAATATCCATATAAGGCATTAATCTTAATCCCCATCCCCCTCCAATTGGTATGTTTCCCATGAATGTTGGCAGCATAGTAGGTGGAAATTCAATAATTTCCCCTTTCTTATTTTTGATTAAATGAGGATACGGATTCTCATCCGGCTTGCCAATGATTCTTACAGGATTTATGCTGGAATCATATTTAAGTCCCTGTTCGCAGAGAATATCAATTGCCCAAAAAGAATCCTCTCTAATTGACCACTCTGGTGCTCTGTACCCAATAATATTTTCTCCAATAATATCTTCTACTATTTGTTTTGATCTAATCAAATCCTCTCTAAATTCCTCTTTATTTTGTTTATATACCTGTTTGTGATAATAGCCATGAATGGATATCTCATGGCCATATTTATGGATCTTTGTTATAAGTTCAGGGTTTATCTCTGCAATATATCCCAAAACAAAGAATGTAGCCTTTGCATTACATTCATTTAAAATAGCCAGAATTGTATTTACGTTTTGGCTAATAGTACTTTCAAAGTGTTTCCAATTTGCTGGATTTTCGGCTTCAGGAATATCGCAGATATGAAACCACTCTTCTACATCTATTGAAAGCGCGTTAAGCATGATCTTTTAAATCCCTCAGCATAATAAGCTGTGTCAAAGAAATAAGCTACTACTTTTGGAATTGTCTGTAGTTAAGATGTTCCAGAAAATAGCAGCACTGGTCGCGGACAGCAGAAAACCATGCATCGCGGCGAGGAGGGTTTGCAACATATTTAAGTTTAGGTTGTTTAATGGGAGAACAGGTTTCTCCAGAATCAGTATGAGGAACATTTCCTCCGAGCACCTTTTGATTAATCAGGTCTTTTAACTGGTTTTCACTGAATATATTTCCCAGATTATTCAGCACATTATATGCTACTGCTTGTCCGCCATGAACAGCAAGAGAAGTATAGATATTGACCTTTATAAATCCATCATCAGGAAGGTAGTTAATATCCTCTGGTTTGAGAGAGGAAGTACCGTGTAAGCAGAGGATTTTGCCAACAGCTTTACTGATCTCTCTGGCACGATTACCACAATATTTTACACTGTTCACAGTGGCGCGGTGTTCTGTTCCAACATTAGGCACAATTATATCAACGCCAGTTTGGGCCAAAAACCTTTCGGATTGCTCAACAGTAGTTGCTTCATTTTTTTGTTTATTGCTACCTGCTTCAAAGATTTCATCAACTGCCCCTTCAACAACCACTTTATCTTTAACTTTTTCAACATATTGAGCAGTCAATCTGATATTTTCTTCAAAAGGTTTTTCACTAGCATCACACATAACAGAAGCAAAACAATCAACATACTTTTCCAGAATATCGCCATCCAGCCACGGAAACGCATGATCAAGATGGGGTAGAACCCGAAGCTTTCGATAAGGACTAGTTTGTCCCATAAAAGCTTTTAAATCAGATAACATGAGATTCATTCCAAGAATAGGGTCTCCACAAACAGTAAGTAGTTTCATTTGACCTCTTGGGGGATATCTACATGTCCATGCAGGAATAATTGGAATATCTTGAACTCCAGTAACTTTCCCCATCTCCAGCGCAGAAGCAAGAATTGCCTCAAGCGTTTCCCTGTCTTCGGCACAGAATGTTGGCAAAGCAATTCCTTGCTCAGAGGTCTCCATATAGATTTCCTTAACATGTGTATAATCAGTGATCAAAGGCATTTATGTCTCCTTTCATTAATAAATGTTAAAACTTGTTCATCGGTTGGTATGGCAGTGGTTGCACCAATGGCCTGCACACAAAATGCTGCTGTTGCATTGGCAAACAATGCTGTTTTCTCAAGGTTCCATTCTTGCAAGGTTCCATAAAGAAATCCTGCAACAAAAGCATCTCCTGCACCACATGTATCTACTACTGAAACTTTGAATGCAGGCAAACGTAGTGTATCTCTTCCATTTCCAACTAACACGCCGTCTTGCCCGAGCTTAATGCCTACTACTTTTGCACCGGCGTCAAGGTAGAAGCGCAACTGATCTTCAGGACTTCTAAGTCCTGTTATATGCACAGACTCATCATTGTTTGGGAGAAAGATGTCAAGATGCGGCAGACATGGGAGTATCAAATCAGCAATATCTTCGCGTACAACAGGATCAAGACTTGTTAGAATCTTATTCTGTTGCGCAAAACGTAAAAGTTCAACTGTTGGCTTGCCGTCTAAAGCAGGAAGAAGTGAGGCGCCAGCTATATGAAATACTCGTGAACACTTTATAATATCTCTGGATACCTCAGTATTGGAATAAGTACGATTAACTCCAAAGGTATGAAAAAGACGTCGCTGGCCATCTTCTGGTATCATGACAAAGGAAAAGGCTGTATTGGTTTCATCCGAGCAACACACTCCTGAAGTATTCACTCCTTCTTTCCGGAGAGACTGCACCATGATATCTCCAAATGAATCTTTTCCAACTTTGCCAAGAACACTGACTCGCATACCTAGCCTGGCTCCATCTACCCCTGTATTATATGCACAGCCACCAGGGTGTATCTCCATGGTATCGAAATATCCGGAAGTACCCTTTTTCGGAAACCTTTCTATGGGTTTTCCAAAAACATCAAGTACCAGGATGCCTAAACAAGCAAGATCATATTTCTTGTTTTTCAAATTTTTTGTTTTATTCCTCCGTTAATACATTACTGCGCCACCAGATATATTTATGGCCTGTCCTGTAATATATGCTGCGTCATCACTGGCAAGAAACACAGCAGTTTTGGCAACATCCTCCACTGAACATAATCTTCCAATTGGAATTTTACTCTCAAGATATGGCTTAACCTGTTCGGGCTTCATATTGCGTTTTTTTGCATAATCATTAATCATGCTATCCCACAATGGCGTGAACACAACGCCTGGACAAAGAGCATTGATCCTAATGCCTGTCGAAGCGAATTCAACTGCCAGAGATTGAGTAAGACCAATAATGCCAAATTTACTGGCACAATAGGCTTCATACTGACTATTACCTACTTTGCCGGACTGAGACGACATATTCAGTATAACTCCCTGCTTGTTAGCCAACATGTGCTGGATTGCCACTTGACATCCATTAAATGTACCTTTGAGATTAACCTGCATGGTTTTATCCCAAATTTCCTCTGTGCATTCTAAAAAAGGCATGACATAGGAAATGCCGGCATTATTTATCCATATCCCGATATTCCCAAATTCTTTTTCAATTTTATCTGCTGTGGTCATAACCTGTTCCTGCAAAGAAACATCAAATGCCCATGCTTTTGCTTTTCCTTTTGAACTACAAATCTCATTAGCAATTTTTTTTGCGCTGTCAAATTGCAGATCTGTAACCGCTACACAGGCGCCTTGTTTGGCAAATTCCCGACATATCTGAGCACCAATGCCACTGCTCCCACCTGTTACAACAGCGACTCTATCTTTAAGCTTCATTTTTTACTCCATGGATATACTAGAACTTTAAGAGATTCTTTGTTTTTCATAAGTTCAATCCCTTCATGTATTTCATCAAGAGATACGTGATGTGTTATAATTGCTTGTGTGCTAATTTTCTTTTCAGCCATCAGACTCACTGCTTTACGAACATGTTCCGGCCGAGAATCAGATGCTCCAATAATGCGGAGTTCATTATAGTGAATTATACGGCTGTCAAAAGTTGTATCAGATGCACCTTTTGGAAGGCTTGCAAAAAGACTGACAGCACCACCTTTGCGAGCATACTGTAGAGACGATTCCTGTGCTTCCCGGCTGGGTGCACAAACTATTACAACATCTGCTCCGAGTTCACTTGTAGCTTTTTTCACCACATCAGAAGTATTTTCATTAGTGCCATCAATTACAGTAACATCTCTTAACCTGCGCAGCATTGACAACCTTGGTTCAGAACGCTGTACGATCATAACATTCTTTGCTCCTCTTGCTTTAGCAAGTTCAGCATGAATAGCACCTAACGGCCCGCCGCCAATAATAAGAACGGAATTATCTGCCTTTAATCCAGCGAGTTCCTGGGCGTTGATTGCGCAACTGAGAGGTTCACTCAATGAAGCAGTCTCGTCCGGAACTGAGTCTGGAACTTTAATCACATTACCGTCTGAAAGTGCCTGTGGAGGAATTGTTATATATTCAGCAAAAGCGCCGTCAAAATCATAACTGATAGGCATGGCATTAGGACACATATTGCTCAGACCAAGAGCGCAAATTTGACAGGTTCCACATGCAATTGTTGTAGCAAGTGTAATGCGCTCCTTAACAGAAAATCTCTCAACATCTTTCCCCACATGCACAATACTGCCTACCATTTCATGCCCGATTATTCTTGGAGGATGACAACGAGGATTTCCCACAGTTGCCAGTTTCAGATCAGTACCACAGATTGCGCAGCAATGCACCTTGACAATCATGTTTTTATTCGTTGGCTCTGGATCAGGTCTCTGCTCAACACGGATATCACCTGGTCCATAATAAACAGCTGCTTTCATATTATCTCTTCCTTTCAACGAGTTCTCTTGCTTCTGCGCAAATCTCTATCGCCTTCAATGCGTTGTCTTTAATCCAATCGAGACACTCTCCCTCGTGTTCAAGCAGAATATTTTCACATATCCCCCGATGTCTAAGCGCAGTATTGATAAATTGAAAAAGCGTGGATACTTCCGGCCTGCGCGCAAAACAAGAGTTCATCAGATTTATTAATTCAGTTATTTTCCCCTGTATGCTGCGAGCAAGATCATATTGCTTTTTCCTTACAGAGCGATAGAGTTCAACAAAAGGAATAGGATCAATATGAATAAGACTTGCAACAACACCTGACGCCCCGGCAATCAAGGAATCAGCTACAAGATTTTCTTTGCCCTGAAGAAGATAGAAATCATGCGCGTTTTCCAGAAGCTTAAGCAGGGTTTTAAACCGTTCCATATCAGCGCTGGAATCCTTAAACCCAATGACATTTTCATGTTTGGAAAGGCGTGATACCATTTGCACATCCAGCTTTATTCCAGCAAATACAGGTATATCATAGATTACAACTGGAAGCGGGCTGGTATCTGCAAACTGTAAAAAGATAGACTCAATTTCTTTGTGGTTATAATTGAAATAACCTGGTGCAGTCAGAACAGCAACTTGTGCTCCAGCATCTGCCATTGACCGTGTGTTCTCAAGCATTTCAGACAGACCTGACGCCATACAGCCTGCAAAGAGTGGAACATGTTCGTCAATGTACTGCTTAACAGTTTTGCAGATTTTGGTTTTAGTCTTCAGGTCAAACCACGGACCACGGCCAGTACTTCCTGCAACAAAAATGCCTTTGCATCCAGATTCCAGAACATAAGTGCATACAGCTTTCAGTCCATCAAGGTCAACTTCTCCTGTTTTTGAACACGGAGTTACAACTGGTACTAACACACCAAAGTCTTTCATCGCTTCTCCTCCTTATTCTTAATCCATTCTCAATCCGCCATTTATTGAAATAGTCTCTCCGGTTATATAAGAAGCTGAATCAGAGGCCAAAAACAGAACCGAGCCTGCTATATCCTCTGGTTGACCGAGTCTGCCCAGAGCTGTCTGAGATTTCAGCTTTTCAAGATCTTCAGGTGTTGAGAATTTTTTATGTATATCCGTAAGAATCACCCCCGGTGCAATAGCATTAACTGTAATGCCATAAAGACCAAGTTCCTTTGCCAATCCTTTGGTAAAGGTGCTCATGCCTCCCTTAGCACTGGCATACGATGTGCCCCCAGGTCCGCCGCCAGACCGGGCAGAGATTGACGAAACGTTAATAATCCTGCCCCAGCCTTTTTCTTTCATGCCTGGTATAGCATATTTGGAGCATATCATTGTGCTAGTCAGATTGAGAGCCAGAGACTTATTCCAAATATCCATAGGCATCTGCTCTACACTACTAAGCGCTATCTGAGTTCCAGCATTGTTAATCAGAATATCAACTGTGCTTCCTAGCTGTTTTTCTATCTGATCAAACATGTGCTCAACATCCTCTGGCACAGTAATATCAGCCTTAATAGCAACAGCTTGGATACCATTAGCTTGAAACTGCTCAACCAGTTCTTTAGCATTTTTTTCACTAGTCAGATAATTTACCGCCACAGAGGCGCCACTAGCTGCAAAACCCTTTGAAATAGCCTGACCAATTCCTTTTGCGCCACCGGTAATAAGCACTACTTTTTCTTTGAGATCAATAGAGATCATATTTTTTACCATACTGTTAAGCCTCCATCAATTACCAAATTATGTCCAGTGCAATACGACGATGCTTCTGATGCAAGAAAAACCACTGCACCTTTCATTTCTTTACCATCTTTTCCCATACGTCCCATGGGAATAGTTTTACTATAGGCCTTTACAAAAGCATCCGGTTGATTCCTGAAAAAACCGCATGGACTGATACAATTAACACGGATACCAAAAGGGGCAAGGTACACAGCCATATCACGGGTCATGCTAATGACACCTCCTTTGGCAGCGTGATAGTCAAGAGTTGCGCCCCCCATATCAGTGTCTTGATAAACCCGTCTATCCTTGCCTATAATACCGACAGTCGACCCAATGTTGATGATGACGCCGGTCTTTTTAGGCTTCATGGACTTGGCAACCACGTGTTTACTGCAAAGAAAAACCCCAGTAAGGTTAATGCTGATAACCTCTTGCCAGAGTTTGAGTTGACGCTTTTCAAAGGGTACTGTATCCGGAGTACTATAAACGTTGCCGGCATTATTAACCAGGATGTCAATTTTACCGAATCTCTCCATCACAGCATCAACCATAGTCTCAACCTTGGTCTCATGTCTCACATCCAATTTTAGTGGCAAAACAGTACGTTTCGTAAGTTCAGATATTTTATGGGCTGAAACCTTGGCGCTGGATAACTTACGGCTAGTAATAACTACATCAGCTCCAGCTTCGGCAAGCGCCAATGCCATATCAAAACCAAGATTGTGTGCAGCGCCTGTAACAACAGCCACCATGCCCCTCATATCAAATAACTCTTGAACTGTCGGTCCTAACTTATTCATAATGCAACCTCCTTGTAAAACTAAAGTACACGTACCTCAAGCAAAATAGCGGATCGTATCCGCCAGTGCATTAACCTGTGCATTGACTTTACTAAGTGTCTGCATGCCTGTTTTAAACAGACACATGTACTTGCGATATTTTTCAACGTTCGGACAATCGACCTCTTTATAGCTTTTGACTTTACCCTTATAACGCGGGTCAAAGTTTGGGGAACGATCCTTTGAACCAAAAAAGGCCATGTTCTGAAAAGCGGGCTCAAGGTGAACAGGCATCCAAAGTCCGTATAGACCGTCGCCACCATGTTCAATAAATACCTTCCGAAACCGACGCCAATCTACATCAAGTTTCTTTTCGTCAAGTTTACACGGATAACACCAGTAGGAATGGGTGTATTCTTCAGGAACGACCGGCGGAATAAGCCATTCACACTTCTCTTGGCGGATAACGGTCTCATATTGATGGGCAATATATCTGCGTGCAGCTACCAACCAGTCTAAACGTTCGAGCTGTGCTAGTCCCAGTGCTGCCTGCGGCGCAGACATACGAAAATTATACCCCATCCGCTCATGTCGCTCGAATGACCAATCTTGGCGAATATCCCGCGGAATCATAGTGGAACCAGGCTTGGCATCAAGAGTGCGATACCCTTGCACTGCGATTTTTCTGATATTACGAGCATAAACCTCATCATTTGTAATTACCATACCACCATCACCACCACTAGTCATATGCTTCGAACCCTGGAAACTAAAACTCGCCGCATGGCCAATTGTTCCCACAAGTTTGCCATTATACAAAGAGAGAAAACACTGTGCATCATCCTCTATAATCGTAAGATTATTTTTCTTAGCAAGAGTCAAGATAGCATCGAAATCAGGTGGCAGACCGAATAAACTAACGGGGATAATCGCCTTAGTAAACTCTGTGATTTTACGTTCAATATCAACAGAGTCAATGGTAAACGTATTCGGATCACTGTCAGCAAAAACAGGCACTGCTCCGCATTGAACTACAACAAAGGCTGTGGCAGCCATGGTAGATGTAGGTACAATGACTTCGTCACCAGGTCCAATACCTGCGGCAATCAAACAAGATAACATTGTTCCTGATCCCGAGTTGTGTGAAATAGCGAATTTGCTCCCGAACTTCTCGGCAAAAGCTGTTTCAAAACGGGCAATCATATTTGCCGACTCCTTATTGCCAAATCCGTCCTCAAACACTTCATTCATATATTTGCGATCAGAGTCTCCGCAACGATTAGCAGGCAAGTGACTGAATATCTCAGCAGGATCTAATTTTTTAGGGTCCATTGTTACAAGAGGATTGATCATTGCTTTTCTCCTTTCAGATTTAACTCTTTTTGCATGCCCGGCTCCCACTTAAAATATGGGTCAATCGGAAAAATCGGGCGCAGCACACGCTTGAATTCATAATTACGGAGATTGTACGACAAGGCTCCGGGACAATCAGCCGCAAAAACATTTTTTGCAGCATGGGCGTAGGTTACCTTGTAGCCGATGCCCGTTTTTAACGCCACAATCTTTGCATCAAACGGCTCGAGACCGACTTTTCTGAAAAGCGATGGCTGCGGCCCCATGATGAGACGCTCGGTTATTACTAATCTGACATTGTCTATGCCAAGACAGACTATCGCCCCAACCTCGACTAGCGGCTTGGGGGTAAACTTGCCGTCATTGCTAATGAAACCTTCCGTAACACAGAGGATTTCTCCCGTTACAGATACAGGCTTACAGAAGCGGGAATCGCGCTTACCGCCGACCCTTACAGTGACAGTGTCTCCGACCTTTGATACCTTCAAGATCGAGACAGTTTCTGCATCCGGGATATGATGGAGTATCAAACCTTCTGTCTCGCCGCGCAATTTCAACAGAGCTTCCAGCATTACCGTGTTGTCTCCACCAGCTCCCCCGCCAACGTTATCAGCCGAATCGGTGATAACTATAGGGCATCCGGGAGCAGCGGCAGCTTGGCGAACAGCAGACTCAGGCGATAGCATCGGCTCAGGCATAAACATGTGGCGGGCTTCCCAGCACATCTCGGCAAGCTCCCGCGCAAGCCTGCAGCCAAGCTCTTTGTTATTGTCTGTGACAGCCAGTGCTGCCCAGCCCTGTTCAGGGACATCCTGCCACGCAAAAGCCGGACACAGTGAACAAGCAATCACACCATCAACATGATCCAAGTCGATTAATTTATCAAACAGCTCTTTAAGTGGACCTGAGTCGGTGCCATCATTAGGCGTGGGAAAGATCATCGGTATTTTCTGACAGTGCATCACAGGCCTTGTCTTGCCTGCCAATACATCCAAAAGGATGCTGGCTGCCAGCATACCAGTTTCGACAACATCTTTGTGTGGGTGGGTGCGGTACGCTACAAGGGCCGTGGTAAGATCAACCATCTGTTGCGTCACCACAGCGTGGCAATCCAGGGGACACACAATGGGAATGTCTGATCCCAATTCCTCGCGGAGGACCTGCAGGAAATAGCCATCAAGATCCACAGCCGATTCAGCACACATGGCTCCGTGTAACGCAAAACAGATACCGTCAAGCTGCCCCGCCTTTCGCAACTGTCCACGCAGAATATCCTCCAGATAACTAACAGCGTGGTCTGTAATATACCCTGCAGGCAGCGCTTCCGCACTAAGCAGGGGAACAATGTCAACCTGGCCGTTCCGACGAAAAACATCCACAGCGCCCGCCATTTCATCGCGACTTTCCGATTCCAAAATGTCATTGCCGATACGTATTCCGTTGCAGGAGGAAAAATCACTTAGCGGTGTTTTCGCAGGACAAAAGGTGTTAGATTCGTGCCAAAATTTACCGATACCGATTCGAAAAACAGGCATGTTTGTTTCCTCTTTTAAGTATATGCCATTTTCAGGCTTTCACAATTAGAAATAGTTTAACTAAATATCTCATTCATATATTTGCAGTCGGTCTTTCCGCAACGATTAGCAGGTAGGTGACTGAATATCTCAGGAGGATTCAATTTTATTGCCTCCTCCTTTTATCTGATTTGCTTTAAACTGTCGTTCTGCCATACCAAAAGTCATCTTCACAAATGGCTGTCCTGACGGGTGTAACCATGGCAAATCTCCTTCCGGAAAAAGGATACAATCAGAACGGGTTACAATATAACCTCTGATATGCGCCAGGGGAGCATCATCATTGATGTAGTCAACCACGTAGATATCTCCGGAATCCAGCTGGACCCAGCCAGAATAGCCGCCGTCCCTGTGCACGCTACGGTCGATGTCTATGACATAAGTAATACCGGGATAATAGGAAGTCATATATGATGGACGTGAAGAATCATTGACGTCTATCCAATCCTCAGGAATTGGCTGTCGCTTGACCCTCGGAGACGCACCCTCATGTTTTGCCGCTTCCTGGGTCATTAGATGAAGCGCCAGCATCTCATTAGGGACCCCCATACGATAGGTAATACAGATTTCCCCTGAACGAAGTAATCCTGTCTTGGGACGACCTTCAAGGCCAATGAGTTGTGTTGGGAACGGACCTTTCCATGTCTGCCCGCCGTCGTATGACAATGTCTTGTAGGCTCGTCCCAGGTTATCGTCGCGAAGAATACCTAAGATTGTTCCGTCATCAAGTTCGACAAAACTGCCTTCGGAGAAATTCTGGCCTGATTCGGAGGGTATCTCTACAGGATCCGACCAGCTCTTACCCTTGTCATCAGAGAAAAAAACAAGTTGTATCTCTTTCGAAGCTCCCTTTTTATCTTGCTCAGATCGCGCAAGACCTAGCATAAGCCGACCATCACGTAACTCATTCAATGAGGGTACAAGAGCATTGGAAATGCCGGGGTCTTCCGGACCAACCCAGGTTACGCCGGAATTAAAGCTCCGGTAAATCAGATTGATCCACTTATAGTCACGGTTGCCAGTTGCGTAGTGCACCGCATAGTCAGCTATCATAATCAGCTGACCGTCGCTCAGGCAAAGAAGTCGCATGCAGTTGATAGAAGCACCGTTTTTCCATGATTCAGTAATACGAGCCTTGCTCTCCTCATAGCCACTGATTTCATCATCAGACAGCCACGAACGGTTCTTGTCAATATGTTTCTCAGGAGATACACACTCGTCAATAATCTGTTTTGGCAACCATGTTCGCCCGCCGTCAAGACTGCGACGGACGGCAATACGAGAGAACGGAAAGGGAGCATGCTGCATAGACTCCCTGTAGATGCAAACGAGCGTTCCATCCGGTGTCATCGCAATGTCCGGAAAACATTCGTAAATGTGGTCATCACGAGAAACAATTAATTTTATCATTTTCTCCCTCCATTTTTTAGTTTTTTAACATCTGGACGATCTCCAAAAAGGTACCGTCCGGGTCCTGACAGAAAAACAATTTTGCTTTACCGTCAGGCGAAACAATAGGCTTGGAGTTACATCTTATCCCTTTTACAGACCAGTCCGCATAAACTTTCTCAACATCCCTAACAGTAAAAGCAACATGCGTAGGTCCAAGTTCACAGAGTTTATTCTCACCACGCTTGGACTTAGGGTGTGAAGCGTAATGTAGTAGTTCAATCATGCCGCCGTCTTCAGCAACAAGTTTGACCATTCTCAAACGCACACCTTTCAGGTTGCTGATAGTATCTATAAAATTACCTTCTTCGGTAAAATCTATCACCTGCTTCAGCCCCATAATGTTGCGATAAAACTTCAATGACCTTTCCATGTCAGAAACCACTATTCCAGTATGCCGAATATTTTTTATTGTGTTCATGCCTATTTCCCTCTTTCATTATATCTGTCGACGACTTCAATGGCGTCATCAATATTCTCTGTGTGATACAGAAATACCACACCAGTCGGATAATCACGTATCGCCTTACCGCTGATAAGATCCTCCCTTGAAGGCTTTAGATTGGTTATAGCCACATTCTTTTCGGTGCACCTTCCATAAATTTTCTTTATATCCATCATCTCCGACTGGCCAAGGTCAATACCACAAAGGTCGGGAATTTCAAGCATTGGTTCAATCAGATGTTGACCATTGCCGCAAAAATGAATTGAGCCAGTGCCAATTTCCTTGAGAAGCCTAGCATCATGCGGCAAAATCATCTCACGATAAGTGTCAGGTGAAACCATAATTGATGAATCATTGCGGATAAGCAGTCTGCCCGGAATATTATAGCCGTGCTGGGTATTGGCAAACGGCTCAAGCCTGTCATATGCAAATCGACGGTAGTATTCCGCTACAGTTATCATTGTATTCGCTATCTTGTTCATAAACGCAGTTACCAGTTTCGGATTTGCCAGAAGCTCGGCAAAAATCTCCGAGCCCCAGAGAATATCAGCAGTATCAATCGGACCCTGCAAATCAGGCAGTGATATCTGAACAGCCTGTTTGCATAGCGTATACTTTGAAAATTGCTCAGTGTAAAATTTAAGAGTTTTTATAGACTGCGGCATAACCCCACCCTGTAGGTCAACCTCATTATCCTCTTCAACCAGTTTTTTGACAGTCTCTATAGAGCCTAATGAGCCAACCCATGGATAATTATCTTCATGCATATGCCACTGTCCACCTAAAAGACTAGCAATCTGAATTGTGCCGTGATCGTTCCGGATAGCCAAAGGATTATCATCTTTCAGTATCAGACCAGGCACAACCCGGTCCAAAAGCTGGTTCTGCATCATAGCAACCGGATCATTAAATGTCAGACAATAGGGATATTGTTTAAACTTGTCCCAGGGTGCAGGCAGTTTCCAGTTTTTACCAAGTTCTGACTGAATAACCAGTGGCGGTCGCTCTATTGCCTCATAAGAAAGAGCCGCACGATAACGCGCATCAACCTTCTTGCAATGCTCCAGGTCAATCCGCTCTTCGATGAGTTTCAATAATTCATTTAATTGCTTCAAATCTGCTGGGCACATATAATTAATCCTCCACAAGTCCCGTCTTTGCAAATCCTCCATCGACAAATAGGTCATTTCCACTGATGTAGCTGGAAGCGTCTGAGGCAAGAAATATAACCGGTCCAACAAGTTCGGTTGATTCACCCCAACGTTTTAAAAAAGAGTGACTTACTCGCTGGGCTTTAATCCTTGGGTTTGACCAGCTTCTTTTTGTCATTTCAGTCCTGAAATAACCCGGACACAGATTATTTACACGAATATTGTATTTTGACCAATCACAGGCCATGGCGCGTGTAAGCTGCTGCAGAGCGCCTTTGGATGCCTGATAAGCAGGATTATTGGGAAAACCTCGTACAGCTCCGATGCTGGTAATGTTTATAATGTTTCCTGATTTCTGAGCAATCATGTGCTTGGCAACCAGTTTGCTTAATCGGAAAACCGCTTTTACATTCACGTCAAGCGTTTTCTCCCAAGCCTCTTCAGGATAATTTTCAGATCGTTCCTCAATATTTACCGCAGCACAGTTTATCAGAATGTCAATCCTGCCGAATTCGTCAATTGTCTGCTTGACAAGTTTTTTTAAGTCCTCAGGTTTACAGAGATCAGTTATTATCCCATGGGCTTTTTGTCCACGTCCACAAATTGATTGACAAGCACGCTTAAGTTCGTCAGATAGGATGTCAGCCAATACCACTGAAACTCCGACAGCAGCCAGTCCTTCCGCAATCGCCCGTCCGTTTCCTCGAGCAGCGCCGGTGACAATGGCAATCCGTTCATTCAGATTAAACAGTTTTGTAGCATCAAAAGTATTTACCATATCAACTCTTCTCCTTTATTATTTATATGTCCCTAATTTCCTGGCTTCTTGTAGAATGAACATATAATCCTCAAAACTTACTCCCGTGGGGATGGAATGGTCAGAACTAAAAATATATCCGCCGTTTACCATAGCCGCCGGAATTTTACGCGTTATTTCATCGACAATGGCTTTTTTATCGTGCATTATACGGGAATTGATGTTCCCGCAAAAACTGAGCTTGTCTCCATATTCTTTTTTAAGGTCAACTATGTCCATCTCGGTAGCCTGTAGTGGATTAAGAACATCTATGCCAATCTCTATATACATTGGGATGATACTCTTGATATCTCCACAGGAGTGAAGAAAAAAATCTATATTGTGAATTGTAAGAAACTCACCTAATCTCTTATAGGCCGGATAAAACAATTCGCGGATTACTTCAGGAGAAAACAATAAAGCATTATTTCCGCCAAGGTCATCCAAAAGGAAAACTCCGTCTGGATGAATCCCGTTATCCAAACCTTTTTTAATCACTTCCATAAGAAAAGTTGTGTAAACCTCAATAATATCCTCTATCATTTCTTTGTTCAAACATAAATCCATTAAAGCATTTTCATATCCCCTCAACCTCCATATAATTTCCCACGGTCCATATACACGCACAGTGATGTAACGACCAGTGTCCTGTTTACGGGCAAATATCTCTGTGGCTTCCCGCCATGTTGGCCATACTTCAAACGGTTTGAAATAACTTACTTCATGAATTCTGCTGCGCTGGCCAAAATCAACGTGGAGACGCTCTTTATAACGTTGCCAATCATCTATATTTTTAATAGGGTGTTCATTATAATGAATTCCTGGTATCAATTTATTTCTGGTTGCTACGAAACCGTATTTATCGGCTACTGTCATTGTTTCATCATTCTCTTTTATCAACCTTTCTTCAAACCGCATTGAAGAGTCAATAAATAAGTCAGTACAATCATAACCAAACAAATCTTCCTGCGCAGTTCGGCTTTTAGGAAGTCCATCTTTAAGCCATCGGCTCTCTGTATCTACAAATAATTCATCACAATAAAAGGGTATCCTATCAATTGGTCTGTGTCCCATGGCTCCCTTTACCCGCTCTCTTCCGTTCATTTATGTTCTCCGGTATTCATTTTTCTGCATCTGCATATTTGCGCCAGACATCGACAAATACCATAAAACAATCCCGTATTACATTAACAGCCTCTAAAGCCGCCTCTAGATCTATACATAGCGGCGGCGTTATCTTCAGAAATCCCCGGCCTGTGGGAAACATCATCACCCCACGACGAACCGCTTCATAAACAATTGCATCCGCAAGACCTATATCACAGACATACTTTCCGTCTTTGATCTTTTTAAAATGTGCTGAAATAAATAAACCTTTGCCATGAATAGAAAAGAAATGCTCGGGAAATTCATTCTGCAAATTTTTCAGTTGTTCTAAGACCGCAGCGCCTGTTTTTGCCGAAGCGTCTATCAGCTTTTCTTCTTCTATAACCTCCAGACAGGCCAGAGCCGCGGCTGCACAAACGGGGTTGCCGCTGTGTGTACTGGACATTTGACCCGGAGCAGGTTCATCCATTATCTCTTTAGTGCCTATTACTGCGGAAACAGGCAAAGACGATGTTAACCCTTTACCCAATGTTATTAAATCTGGAATTATGCCAAGATGTTCAAAAGCGAAAAACTTGCCTGTCCTGCCACAGCCTGCCTGAATTTCATCAAAGGTCAGAAGTATTTTGTATTCTTCTGCCCATTTTTTTAGAGCTTTACAGAAATCTTTTGGCATTGGCCATGTGGCCCAGCCAGGAAGAGGTTCTGCAATTATACCTGCAATTTTATCAGGACATATACCTCGCTTTTTTAAATCATTTAAACATTTTTGAAAACAAAACTCACCGCAGTTATCATACTTTTCTTTTCCCCACGGGCATCGTGGACAAAAAGGAAATGGAATCTGGTAATGGCCGACCTGTTCTTTTTGAATCCAGTCATCAGCATTGGGAAAGCCGGCGGCAAGTTGAGCTCCCAGCGTTCGGCCGTGATAAGAATCCATAAAGCTGAGTATACCCACCTTGTAGCTGGATATGTTTTTGCCGTAACGCCGCATAAGCGACATAGCGCATTCAGTGGCTTCTGTGCCGGCACTGAACAGAAGCGCTTTGGAATCGGCAATAGGCGATAAAGCTACCAATTTATGCAACAATTTGCTTCGTGCTTCTGCCGGAAAAGCATAACTAAAAAGCAATTTGCGGTCTACAGCCTCATGGATAGCCTGTCTGATTTTAGGATGGTTGTGTCCCGCATTAGCCATAACTATTCCGCTGGTAAGATCAATCCATTGATTGTCATAACCATCGCGTACCAGAAAACCCTCTGCCTCTTTCCAGAGGATTGGAGGCATACCCTGCATAGAAATAGGCTCCACTGCTCTCAATGCCTTAATTGCAGGCAGTGAGTCAGGAGCAGGGATATCCGTTACAATTTTGCGCCATTTACTCTGAATCTTTTTGACAGATTGTGCTTTTAACTCAGTTACTGAAAGTGCCATTTTAATTACCCTTGTCTAATCATTTATCCTTTGTTTTCACGCCAAACCTGTACATTGTGGTTCCCTTATATGCAGTGGAACCCATTTCTTCCAGGTATTGCTTTGCCTGTCCCATTATATTAAGACCTACCATTTTGTCCCATGCTTTAAAGAGTTTTTTTGTAATAGTACCCATTTTATCATCACCTAACTCATATCCATTGACCTTTACGCATGGCATCATAGTAAAAGCGGTTGAAGTGAAAAAGGCTTCATCTGCTGTAATAGCATCATATGTATTAAGATTACATTCAATAACCTCAATACCAAGCTCTCGAGCAAGCTCTATTGTATACTTACGCCTTATTCCTCGTAATATGTTCCTTGGTTCTGGAGTAAGCAGTCTCCCATTTTTAACAATAAAAAAATTAGAACCTGTTCCCTCAGTAATAAATCCATCAGGGTCAAGGAGCAGGGCCCATGCGTTCGGATCATTAACAAGTGATACTTCCAGATTCGCCATGAGATAGTGCATTCTACTTCTGTTTTTGATCTTTGGTTCCAGAAGATCTGCTGGAATTGCCCTCTGTGAAGGGATAACAGCATGCACACCAGTCTCATAAAGAGGAGCTAAAGGAGCAATTGTCCATTTAAATGGGAACACGCTTATAATTACCGTTGGTTCAACCTTGCCGCCAAACACATGCGCATACATAGATAAAGGGCCACGCGTGACATCTATCATCACACGGTGTTCATCTGTCTGACCGAAAGAATGCTTATTTGCTTCAATGGTTGCATAAACTGCATCTTCCATGTCTTTAGGCGTCATTTTTATGGGAATCCTGAGTATTTTGATGCCTGCATACAAGCGCTCAATATGCTCACCTAACTTAAATTGAACTCTATTAAAAGATCTGGTCATATCAAAGACCATATCCCCAAACATAAGAGCTGAATCAAAGATTGAGATCTTTGCCTCAGCCTCTGGTACAAAATTGCCATTAAGATATACCAACCGTTTTTTCTCAGGCATAATGTTGTTCCTTTCTTTTCTTAAATTTTCTTATCTTTCGTCTCACCTGGCTCATTGCAGTTTGAACCTGTTTCCTTTCTCGCAGATAGCAGGATCATATAAGGCTACCATCGGGGGATTTCAGAGACGAGATTGTGGGTAACTTTTTTCATAGGCGTGTGTCCTCCCTTCTTCAGATGGTTGCGTCGGTAGAATTGATAGTGTTGCGGCTTTGTATCACGGGGCGAGATATCCACTACAGTGTTGCCACGCACCTGAATCGTGTATTGCGTCTCAAATTTTGTTTTTGCATGCGCCGTACGATTGAAAGTCTCTTCCGCCATAGGGAAATCCAACTCGACGGTGTCACCCGGCTTCAGATTATTAGTCAGGCAGTATTGCCCTGCGAAACTAGTGTGTCGGTCAATGCCGTTCACCTGCAAGTGAACGCAGTTCAAGCGCACCCAGGCAGGAATACGAATAAAAATACGGCGGCATTTCTTATTGTGAACAACAACCTTGCCTTCATAAGGAAGGTGGCTTTTCACGTCTAGCCATGGCGCAGCGCGGTTCAGTAGTAGATTCACTTGCCCGTCTTCGCCACAAATACGAGTGATGGCTTCCCAAGCATAGAATAGTCCGCGGGCGCCGTTGGCCGTGCAGCACTGCATAGTCCGATCGTTTGTGGCGCTGGTGGGAAGCAGATAGGATGTAAAGATGCCGATTGAACGCTTGAGCACATTGTCAGTGCAAATCAGGTTGTCTGTGCGATTCCTGTCTTCTTCGGAGAGGAACGTCTGCGTTGCTCTGGCGGTGGCGGGCAATCCACTGTCATCCTTCTCATTGCTGCCAATATCGTTGTATACAAGTCCCTGTATACGTTTGAGCTCCGCCATGTTAGTAATCTGGGCTTCGACGAGGTGATTGCGGACAATACGATCCACATCCTCCCAGTAATCTGCGATCCCCGTAACGCTCATTTTTATACCCAGCGCCACCAAGTCACCAAGAAAGCATGTTTCCATTTCCAGGCGGCTAGTGCGGTTTACCCATGTCGGGATCCAACCTATTCGGTTGATACCCCAACTCCGCATGTGCTCGTAGCTTGAACGTACAAAGTCAACCGCATTACGATCACCTGCTACCAAGCCGTATCTCAGAAGTCCCCGTAGGAAAATACAGCGGCAATGAAAATGGGAATCGACATGTCCCTGTTCATAACCAGCCATCTCGTGGGGGTCACCTGGGTGTCCCCAGAACTTCGGCTTCATGCCAAATCGTGCAAACCGTCCTGCTAATTCAAGAGCCTGCTCATCTCCGGACTGATCAGCCCACTTCGACAGTCCCTGAAGGACAGAGCCGAAATAGCCGACGACAGACCCCTCGCCTGAATCGTGTTCATCAGCCGGTTCCGTGGTATGCAGCCAACCACCCCTCGGCATGCAGAACGGGTGTCCAACCCTGCAATCCGGAAAGTAGGCATAGTCATTCTGTTTAATCGCAACCGATTCCATTCCGCGCGCCATCTTACGCAATATATCGTTATAGCATCCATTTTCCTCCGAAAGCTGATTACGTACTGCGAGTACGCTCATCAGCCCGCCTGTAGCGGACGGCAAAGCCATGTCAACCTGCTTGGCATTGTATCTGTCGTTGCCGTGACTTGCGTAGGCGCTCATGTGCCAGGGTCTCTTGTCCGAATAACGTGCCCAGAAGAGACCATCCTCTTCCACACAGGACAACAGGAACGTGAGTAACCCCTCTTCTTTTTTGCGGTAGTCCTCACAGCCTGAGGCATAGCGCAACTGGCAGAAATTGTCCAATGTCTTAAAAGCAATTTCGATGTCAACGCCAGAATGCTTCATATACGGTGGATTGGCGTTCCAGTAGATTTCGAACCATAACAGGTTATCGTCTTCTGGATCGCTGGTGTTTGCCACACCTTGCAGCGCCAGATAGCAGCGTTCGGCAAGGGCTAGAGTGTCAGGAATGACGGTATCGTAAATAGTGGCCTTGTGACCGGAGCCAATGGTTTTAACCAGATGGTTCGTATTTCTTTGTGCTCTTTTATTAATTTCCATGATTTGTCAATATCTTCTTTCGCTTAAGAGTTTATTATAAAACATTTTTGGATTTAGTCTTAATTCTTTCATGGTTTACCTCTGTACTTTCAAATCATAACGCCACTCCTGAGACATTCCAGTGAAGGCAGTCCGCGGTCTTTTACTGGGATCGCTTCCCCATTTAAAAAACATCTGGGCAATAATTTGCCTTGACCAGAACACCAGCAGATAAGCAACAGACCGAATAATCATTTTTTCATCTTTCCCATGTTATCTATTCTTTGGCTTTGTTTGCGGCTTGAAACGCATCCTGCTAAAAACAGCATTTATTTTATTCCGCATGATGATGCTCTCACCACCAATCTGGGTTTTAACACATGCTACTGAATTCCGCACTGTTTCCTCTCTATCCTGTCTAAAAGTATCTCTGCCGCTAATATCTACCGGTCTCATAAGATGGATAAGCGACAGTAGTCAGAGGCACAGGCAGTGATATGGCTATAAGAGAATCATCATATCCGACTATAGCCACATCTTCCGGTACTCTTAAGCCAGCCTCAACTATTGCTTCGTAGGCCTCCTCTGCTATACGGTCGTTAAAGGCAAAAAGTGCTGTCGGACGATTATTTGATTTCATAAACTCTTTCATATATTTATAACCTGGTCTTTCCTCACATGAACCGGCGAAACGGACCAGTGATTCGTCAAAACTTATCCCCCTTTCAGCCATGGCTTTTTTATATCCTTCCAATCTCTGCTCAGCAACAATGTATTTCGGATCTGATATATAGGCGAGTTTTTGATGTCCTAACTCAATCAGATGAATTGCTGCCAGATAACCACCCATAACATTGTCACTAATAACATAATCTGTTTTCATCTCAGGGATAAACCTGTTAATAAACACAAAAGGGATATCGTCTCTTTGTAGCTGCTGGTAGTGCTCTACAGATTCTGATGCGTGGGCAATAGGGGTAATGATTAAACCCGATATTTTCTGCTCTCGTATTCTTTGAAGATATTCAACCTGTTTTTCTGCCCGGTCCTCCGTATTGCAAATAATAACACTATAATCCCTATTGTGGGCTACATCCTCAGCGCCTTTGACAATTTTGGGAAAGACATCGCTCATAATATCAGGAACAATAAGTCCCACGCTTTTAGTCATCAAATGCCCTGTGCCACGGCTTGCCTTTTTTAGATCAGCCACGAAGGTGCCTTTGCCATGTTCGCGAAACAAAAGACCTTCGTTTACTAACTCTGTATAGGCATGCCTAATAGTCATAGGACTAACCCTGCACATCCTGGTCATTTCAGGAATTGAGGGGATACGATCAAACGGGTTTAATTGTTTATTTTTTATTTGGGCTTTTATCTGCTGTTTTATCTGGACATATACAGGCAGAGGATTTTCTTTATCTATACGTATTATATTCTCCATTATTTCTCTTACATTTATAGTTATCTATATAAGTTGATTATAAAAGTAGCATATCTTAGAAAAGCTGTCAAGTGTTTGAAACCACTCTTCTACATCTATTGAAAGCGCGTTAAGCATGATTTTATCTGACTTGCTAGGGCACCTTCACGTAATATTGAGGGTGGACTAACACTACAGTCTACAACAGTGGATTCTATTCCAGTTGGTATCTCATTATCGTCAATACATAAATCTGCTTTATTCTCAAATATCTTCTCTAGCACCTTAATTGAAGTTGCTTGATGGTTATATCCAGAGATATTAGCACTTGTTGTAGCAATAGGCACTCCTAATTCCTTTACTAGAAATCGCGGTATTGGATGATTGGGTATTCTAAAACTTATTGTATTGAAATTATCTGTTTTAAAGATACATGCTTGAGATATTGGAATATTTTCCTTTGCTCTTAAGATAATTGTGAGCGGACCGGGCCAAAACTTGTTCATAAGCTTTCTTGCTATTGGCTGGATGTCACAAGCAATATCTTCTACTTGCTTTAAGTCTGAAATAAATAAAATTAAAGGTTTTCTACGGTCTCTGTTTTTTAGGTCATAAATCCTATCTACGGCTTGTTCGCTGCTGCACATGCATCCAAGACCATAAACAGTATCAGTTGGAAAGATTACAACTCTGCCTTTTCTTAAGACTTTAACCGCCGAGTATCTGTTTATCCTCATTAAGAAAGATTCCTTCCAGATTCATTTTTAACGCCTCAGGATTTGTTGCATTGGCCATAGCCTGCTCTCTGCTTATAACCCCATTTTTACATAATTCAACCAGAGACATATTAAATGTCTGCATACCATCTTCCTTTCCGCCTTGAATGGCAGGTATTATCTTATTCAGTCTGTTTTCCCTTATTAATCTGGAAACCACAGGAGTATTTATCAATATTTCCACTGCAGGTGTTAGTCCCTCCTTGTCCATTCTTGGTATAAGTCGCTGGCAAATGACAGCTTTAAGATTAAGAGAAAGTTGCATTCTGATCTGATGATGTTGAGACGGAGGGAAAAAATCAAGTATTCTGCTAAATACGCCTGATGTGTCAGTTGAATGAAGTGTTGTAAAAACAATATGTCCTGTTTCTGCCGCACCTAGAGCAATATGAAAACTTTCGATATCTCTCATTTCGCCTATCAGGATAACATTTGGATCCTGGCGCATGGCATGGCGTAATGCGATAGCGTATGAAGATGTATCTATATGTACTTCTCTCTGATTCACAATGCTTTTTTTGTCTTTATGGAGAAACTCAATAGGGTCTTCAACTGTGATAATATGACGATTCAAGTTCTCGTTTATATAATTTATCATAGACGCAACAGTTGTTGATTTCCCGCAACTTGTTGTGCCAGAAACGATAACTAAACCTCTGTTTGATAAGGATATCTTCTCTAACGTAGAAGGCAAATTTAGCTCTTTAAATGACCCTATCTGTGTTTTTACCCTTCTCAAAACTAGTCCTATCGTTCCTCTCTGATAGAAAATATTAACCCTGAAGCGTCCTAAATTCGAAACTCCATATGAAATATCCATCTCAAATTCTTTATTAAACTTTTGCTTTTGTTCGTCATTCATTAACTCAAGAGCAATTTCTCTGGTGTCTTTTGAAGAAAGTATTTCGCCATATGAACATAACTCTCCATTTGTTCTAATTTTAGCAGAGCTGCCCGCTTTCAGATGTAAATCCGTACCGTTTTTTTGAACCAGTTCTTTGAGATATTTTTCTATGTCCATTTTTCTCCTTGTATTACTCATCTTTCCCTCTCTTTTTAAGAGAGGGAAAGGGGATGAAATTCTAACCTGGTTTAGTTCTTAAAAATGTTGGTATGTCTAAATTGCTGTCACCTCCTAGCTCTCTATTCACTTTTTCTCGCATAACTCGATCCTTTATTGTAGCTTCCTTTCTATGAACTCCTGAGACATCTGAGATGAATTTTACTTCCTTTTTTTCTAGAGATGGGATATCAGTGGCAATAATTGTAAGTTTCAGCTTATTATTTACTTTTTTATCTATAATAGCTCCAAATACTATATTGACACTGTGTGTAACCGCCTTACGAACATTATCAATGATTTTTTCAACTTCTCCAAAGCTGAGATCTTCGTCGCCTGTTATATTAACAAGCATTGTCTTTGCACTCTTAACATCAACCTCTTCCATGAGCGGACATAAAAGAGCATTTTTTACAACAGAGGATGTTCTCTCTTCACCATATGCAATTCCTACTGCTAAGGTAGCCTCTTTGCCATGGGCTATTACCTGCCGAATGTCTGATATATCAAGATTTATTATTCCTGGGGCAGTTACCAGGTCAGAGATTGCACTGATAGCGTCAAATAGAGTATTATTTGCAAATTCAAATGCTTTTAAAAAAGATGATTCTTTGTCAATTGTTCCAAAAAGCTTCTGGTTCGGTATGGAGATTGTTGCATTGGATTTTTCTTTTATTACTCTTAATCCGTCTTTAGCCTGCAAGCATCTTTTTTTTCCTTCAAATAGAAAAGGACTTGTAACTATTGCTATTGTTAGCGCCCCCAGTTCCTGGGCAATTTCACAGATTAGTGGTGCTGCTCCTGTGCCTGTTCCACCTCCAAGTCCACAGGTCACAAATACAATATCTGAGTTTTTTAATGTTTCAGCAACTTCTGCTCTACTTTCATTCAGGCTGCGACGTCCTAAATCTATATTAGAACCTGTTCCAACTCCTTTTGTTGTCTTTAGCCCGATTTGAATTTTATGGGGAACAATAGATGCTTTAAGAGCCTGTATATCTGTGTTAATATTAATACATTCTACACCAGAGAGGCCTTTTTTATATATTGCATCTACAGAATTATTACCTCCTCCACCAACTCCAATCAGTTTGATACTTGCACCCGCTGTCGTCTCTTCAACTATTTCAAACATTGGTTATATTCCGCTCCGTCTAACAATTCTCGCCATCATCCACCAGAAGGCGTTCCCTTTCATGCTGCAGCTTTCACGAGTAGTATGCGCCGCCTCATTTCCACTGTATCGGGGATGTTCTACAGGGATACCATTAACCAGATGTTGTTTTCCATTATACCAGCAATCAATATCGGCAAAATCAAATAAAACCTTCTTATTCACTCTGCAATATTTTCTGATCTGCTCATTGCGAGCATACCGATTATGAGAATGTTTCTGGGCATTGCCTGTCATATAGATAAATACTACTCCGGGATTTGCTTTTTCAAAAGCATTCATTGCATCAAGATATTTTTGGGTCGTTTCCCGCGAATTTTGGTCTTGTTGACAACACCATGACCACATTGATACGTTAATTCTCTTGTTGTGATCAAGAACACTTTGAGTTGCCCTCCTGCCTGCTTCCGAAGCCCAGTATTTTTCAGGGGTAATATAGGTAGCGTTTTCCTGTCCATCAAATATGGCTAAAGAATTTATGGTAATTGGAAGGCTTCCACGTCTATTAATAAAACTGTATATAGGTCCCAACTTTGCTATTTCCTGCATTCCTACTAAGATTTGGCCTCCATGCGAAGTATGAGCATAGTGAAGTTTAATCTTTGCCTTGGCAGCTTCAATCCATTTCATTGGAATTTTGGAAAGGTCGGTGCAGGTATGGTCAATGATAATTGCTGATTTATCTGCTGCCATGGCACTGTCTAAATAACCGTCATAAGCGAACAATACCGTCAGGAAAATTATTAACCCTAAATATATTCTCACTGTTTTTCTTTTCATTCTAAAAATGCCATTTCCGTCATTGCGAGCCGAAGGTGTAGCAATCTTATTTATAAGTAGATTCTTTTCTGCGTTTAATATAAATAATTTCAACTGATCTTTTAGCCGCATTAAATCGATAGCCAATCCTAAAATTACCTTGCCTTATTCTATAATAGATCTCTTTGCCTTTTTTTATTTTTTTTGCCCCTGGTGGCAACGGATCAAACTTGAGAGACCTGATATCATTTGCAATTCGTTGAAGATCTTCTTTGGGGAAATTTTTAGTATCTTTCTTAACACCTGATTTTACCTCAAGCTTAAACACTTATCCCTCTACCTTTTAGATATCCATTCCACTCAGTCTCACTCATAGATGATTCATTCTTTCTAGCCTCTATGGTAAGAATATCTTCTTCGTCTTCCTTTTCTTCTTTAAGCTTTTCTATAACTGCCTTAGCAACAAAGTGGTTTATTAATATCCCGCGTGGTTTACAAAAGCTTCTTAATTCTGTAATTAGATTTACAGGCAATCGTGCCCCTAATAATGCTTTTTCCATGGTTTTCACCTCCAATAGCTAATGATAGCATATGATAACT
>JAUSPT010000053.1 GCA_030652805.1 bacterium
CATGGCAGTTGGCTAGAGAGAAGGTGCCGGATCTGGACAAGCGCTTGCTTATGATTCCACCTATTGACCTTGATGTCGTGATCAGATTAGATCAGTCTTTTTCTGGCAAGGGGGGTAATGATGTGTTGACCGTTCCCTAAAATTTTTTGTGTTGACAGAATCAGAAAAAAACTTGACAGGGAAATAGCAATTCTTGTAATATCCCAAATAGAAGTTGTTTCTATTTGTTTTTGGAAAGTTATGAAAATATATCTAGATAAATTGCAAGAAAAAAAATTTAAGCTTACTCCTCGGCGTATAGCTATTATAAGTTTCTTTTTAAGCAGGGAACGATATCTAAATCCTGAAGTTATTTGGAAAGGGCTGAAAAAGAAGTTTAAACATCTAGGCTTGCCAAGCATCTATAGAAATCTGGAGTTATTTTCAAAGTGTGGGATACTTACAAAGATTCAGATGCCTGATAGAAGGCTTTATTATGGATTATGCAAGGCAAAGGACAACAAACACCACCATCATATAGTATGTATAAAATGCGGCAAAGTTGGAGAATTTCCTGAGGAAAATTTGTTTAAAAAGAAAACGATCAATGGATTTAAGGTATTAAATCATTTTTTGCAGATAGAAGGTATATGTTCTAATTGTAGGATAAAAAGCTGATTTTTTTAATTATTAAATAGAAATGATTTCTACTATTCAGAGGACATTAACGGAAACGCCTTTATTGGCTATATTCATTGTATTCTGGGCAGGAGCTATAGCCTCTTTGGGTTCCTGCACCTTAGTAAGAATCCCAGTGTTTTTTGGATATGTTGTTGGAGCTTCAAACTCCAAAAATAAGTCTATACTTTTAACAGCCCTTTTTAGCTTAGGCCTTATTGTTAGTTATACTCTTTTTGGGGTATTTCTTGGTATTATCAGTAATTTAGCTGGCAAGTTAGTAGAGATAAGCAGATATATTTTCATGGGATTGGGTGTCTTATTATTTTTGAGTGGTCTATTCATCTCCGGCTTGATTACCTGCTTTAACCTGCATTCTAACCGTCATATTAATAACAGGTTTAAAAGTACGAGCTTTCTTGGAACATTTCTGTTTGGAATAACTTTTGCTTTTTTAGAAATGCCAGCTTGCCCTTGTTGTAGTTCAGTGCTTTTTGTTATTGCGGGGATTGTGGCTATAAAAGGTTCATTTTTATATTCTGTAATAATATTTTTCAGCTTTGCTGTGGGACAAAGTTTCCCAATACTATTGATTGGTTCATCAATGAATCTGGTTAAATATTTGACATCCAGGCTAACAAGATTTGAGGAATATATTAGATTAATAGCGGGAGATATATTAATAGTTTTTAGTATGTACTTTTTTATCATAGCTTAATGAGGATTTTTCATGAAAAAATGTGAACTATCTTATAATTGTAGTCATGAGAATAAACATGAAAGGCACATAAAACAATCCACAAGATGGTTATTCAGTCTCATTTTTATCTCTATTAGTATTTTTCTTATAAAACCGTTTATGATCAGCCAATTACTCAATAGAGCTTCGTCATATACATCATATAATCTATACCCTGAAGCAATAAGGCAATATAAGAAAGTGTTAATTATGGATAAGCGCAATAATAATGCTTGGAACTGGTTAGCGTATAGCTATAAAAACGAAGGATATTTAGAAGAGGCTATACAGACTTACAAAGAAGCAATAAAGATTAACCCAGAAAACAGAGTCGCCCATTTCAACTTAGGTATGATATTTGTATCAAAAAAAGATTACAAAAAGGCTATTCAATGTTTTGAGCAGGTAAGAATTTCATCTTCTAAAACTAAAATCCAGAAAGCTATAAATATGGCTTCCTATCATAAATCGTCCTTGAACATGTTGTCGACCTGTTATGAAAGATTGAAAGATTTTAATAAGGCAATAATTGTATTGGAAGAATTAACGAGATATTATCCTAATGATAGGATAGTGGAGGAAAAGCTTAACTTGCTGAAGAAGGAATTAAATAAGTGAAAGTAAGATTATCCCATATTTTTAAGTATCTTATGTTTTTCATATTATTTACTGTAATAGCCTCAACAAATGTAACTCGCACCGAAAGACCACTTCTTTATTCAATGAAATGGCTGCACGAAGCAAAAGCAGCGTCGATAGACAATAACGCAAAAGTCGAAGTAGAAGTAAAGACAGCCAAAAACGAAAAAATTTATACATTAAATTTCAAAGCACTTGAAAAAACAGAAAGGGATATTATTAACACAGATAAAAATAACATGACAGGGATCTCTGAAGAAGTTTTTAATCTGCATGGAAAGACAGTTAAAATTACAGGATACTTTCTTGTGCCGGCTGAAGCATATTTTTTAAACACTCCAGTAAGCAGTTTTGCTGTGTCTAAAAATGCTTATGGTTGTCCTTGTTGTTCATGGGGTCCGCTGCCTACAATATTTAATACAGCAATAGTAACTATGAAAAAAGGACTTAAGGTAAATCCGCCATTTCCTCAGCTTGTAGAGGTTAGAGGAACATTTATGGTTAAAAAAGAATATTATACCGCTGAAGACGGCAAGGAGTATTTAACAGGTCTTTTCTTTATAAAGAATGCCGAAGCGGAGGAAAAGAAAAGGCGTTTTTGATAAATATTAATAAATTAGGAGGCTGATACTTATGAAAAGATTAATGGTTCTTTTGGTTGTTACTGCTTTACTGGTAAATGGTAAAACAATCAATGCTCAGTCTATTCAAGACAGCAAGAAAAAGATTGGAGTTGTCGTAACTATACTTCCTCTGGCTGATTTTGTAGAGAACATAGGGAAAGATAAAGTTGATGTGTCTGTTATGATTCCTCCGGGCGGGAACCCCCATACTTATGAACCAACTCCAAGTCAGTTAAAACAGGTAAGCCAAGCGCAAATGTATGTGAAAGTGGGCTCAGGGGTTGAATTTGAATTAGCCTGGATGGATAAACTCGCTTCTTTAAACAAGAATATGCTTATTTGCGATAGTTCAGAAGGTATTAGATTGATAGAGATGACGGAGCACCATCATGAGGAAAATGAAGGACATCATCGTGGCAGAGATCCACATATTTGGCTTTCTCCAGTTAATGCGATGCTGATGGTAACAAGCATTAAAAATGCTCTTATTGAAATCGACTCAGGGAACAAAGAATTTTATACTCATAATGCACAGGAGTTCATCTTAAGGCTAGACAATCTTAATAAAGAATTCGGAGATAAGCTTTCTGCATTAAAAAACAGGTCTTTTGTTGTTTTTCATCCTGCATGGGGCTATTTTGCTGCTGATTATGGTTTAAAGCAAATACCGATTGAAGTTGAAGGCAAAGAACCTACTGCTAAAGAATTGACTCAACTAATAAAGGAAGCGAAAAAATGTAACATAAAAGTTGTTTTTTCTTCTCCTCAGTTTAGTAAAAAAAGCGCTGAAGTTATTGCCAAAGAAATTAACGGTAAAGTTGTATTTATGGATCCCTTAGCTAAAAACTATATAGAAAATTTACATAAGGTTGTAGATGCATTTACCCAAAGTTTAAAATGAATAGCGAAAAAGAAATTGTTAGTTTAAAAAATATTTATGTGGATTATGACGACCAGACTGTCTTGGAAGGTGTGAGCCTTTCTATAAAAGCAAATGACTTTTTGGGTATAATTGGGCCGAATGGAGGAGGAAAGACTACGTTGCTTAAAGTAATCCTTGGCTTGATAAATCCAAAGGGTGGAGAAATTAAAGTTTTTGGAGAAAAGCCTAATAAGGTAAGGAGATTTGTAGGATATGTTCCGCAGACCCGTATTTTTGATCGGGAGTTTCCTGTGAACGTTTGGGATGTTGTGTTGATGGGCAGACTTTCCCACACGAGCCTATTTAACTATTACAGTGAGGAAGATAGAAATATTACCCATCAAGCTCTCAAGACCGTAGAAATGCTTGATTTCAAATATAGACAAATAGGCAAACTCTCTGAAGGTCAGAGACAAAGGGTTTTTATCGCTAGAGCTCTTACCTCTGAACCTAGGCTTCTTCTTCTTGATGAACCGACAGCAAGTGTTGATACGCATATGCAGCAAGGAGTTTATGAGTTATTAAAAAGATTAAAGGATAAGATGGCAATTGTCTTAGTGTCGCATGATATTGGAGTAATTTCGAGTTTCGTAGATAAGATTGCTTGTCTTAACCGCAGGCTCTTTTACCATAACTCTAAAGAAATAACCAGAAAAGATCTGGAGACAGTCTATCAATGTCCTGTAGAGATGATAGCGCATGGTATCCCTCACAGGGTAATGAAGGAGCATAAAGAAAAATGATAGAAGCATTGCAATATGAGTTTATAAGAAATGCTTTATTAGCTGCAATACTTGCTAGCATTGCCTGTGGGATTATCGGGACATACGTTGTCGTAAAAAGAATAGTTTTTATAAGCGGCGGTATTGCTCATGCCGCCTTTGGCGGTATTGGGTTGGGATATTTTTTGGGAATAAATCCAGTATTGGGAGTAATACCTTTTAGCATTGCGTCTGCGCTGGGTATAGGATTGGTGAGCAGAAAAAGTAAACTTCCTGAAGATACGACCATTGGGATTTTTTGGTCAATGGGAATGGCTCTAGGTGTTATCTTTATTGGGCTTACTCCAGGTTATGCCCCTGACCTTTTTAGCTACCTTTTCGGCAACATTTTAACCGTACCATTTTCCGATGTAATTCTCATGCTTATTCTAGATTTTATCATTATTGTGTCGGTGAGTTTGCTGTATAAAGAGTTTTTAGCCCTTTCTTTTGATGAGGAATTCGCAGAAATATCAGGAATTAAAGTTACGATACTTTATTTATTTCTCTTAAGTCTTGTTGCCATCACAGTGGTAATGCTTGTGAGGATTGTTGGTATTATTCTGGTAATTGCTTTATTAACGATTCCTGCTGCAATCGCAAAACAGTATACAGATAGTTTAAGGAAAATGATGTTCCTCTCTATTTTTTTTGGCGTTCTGTTTACTCTGTGTGGCTTATGGTTTTCTTACCTTTTCGACATGGCATCCGGAGCAACAATCATCCTGTTTTCAGGGTGCGCTTTTGGGATTTCTTCAACATATAAAAGTATCACTAAACGCTTGCATAATACACGCATGTAATATTTTTTTATTTAATAAATAGAAATAGCTTCTATTTAGAACAAGAGATATGAAAATTATTATTAGAGCAGGACGAATTTTAGGTATTGCATTATTCGTAAGTGGTGTCGTTCTTTATCTTTTATTTGCTTCTTTTCATCCTCTGCTTCATAATCATTCAGGCTGTGAATATAGCAACCACTGTTGCGATACGCACAGTGATTCTAACAGACATCATCCAGATTGTCCTGCCTGTAACTTTTTATTTGTAGCCGCTTTTTTTGATATACCAGAGATAGTTATTGTCCCTACTATTTCATATCATGTAGCCTTTGGAACATTTTTTGACTATCAACAACCGTACCAACAGTTATGTTATGACTGTCACTCCATCCGTGGACCTCCTATAATCTCTGTATAGGCTTTCTACGTCTGTCATAAAACTCTCCACGAATTACTTAACTTATACAGTAATGACGTTGAGTATGTTATCCACTACAATATGCAAATAGGAGTGACAAAATGCAATATTATAAAAAAGGATTTAGAAGAGTTTTAAACTGGATTCAAAGAATGAGAGGATTTTCACTGATTGAGCTTTTGGTTGTGACTGCGATTATCGCTATGCTTGCGTCAATGTTACTTCCAGCTCTTGCAAAAGCGAGGGAAGTAGCAAGAAAAGCCAAGTGTATTTCTAACCTGCGTCAGATTGGAATGGCTCTACATATGTATGCAGAGGATAATGGGGAGTATTTCCCTCATGTTCATCAGGGTCCCACATATACTGATACAGCAATGACATCAAGTCAAGAGTGGTGGGAATTTCTTGAGCCATATTCTAATGGTATATACGATTATATGAAGTGTCCTTCAGATCCTCATCGAGATGAAGCAGGTATCGAGAGCTATATATTTAATGGAATGTTTGCTTTTGGTAAAAAAATAGGACAGGTGAAGATGACAAGTGAGAGAATTATTGTTTCAGAAAGGGCAGATGAAGGTGGTGTTCTCACACATCAGGGCTATCCTGCATGGAAGACTCATGCTGAATGGCGAAGCAGTATAAAAGAAAATAGACATGGGGACGGTTCAAATTATCTCTTTGTTGATGGACATGTCAAATGGCATCGATTTGAAGAGACTATTGGGACAAGACCCAGTTGTGACATGCACTATGTTGCAGGATTTGATCATGGTGGAGCTTGGCAGGATATTGAATAACTAAAATTATCTTTGACTACATAAATAATCGTTCTAAAGTTGTACTAAATTATGACTAAACAGACCCACTAAATATATCCTATAAAGTTACAAATGTTCTTAATGTTCCGTAAGTTCCTTGTGCTATGTAACTATAGTAACATTTCTTCACTATTCAACACATTGGAGGTCACAATTTGTGACCAGTCAATCTTCCTCCTCTTTAGCCTCAAGTAGCTTTTCTTCAAATGCCTGCGTAACAAAAGAACTTAATTTTACCCATTTCTCTAAGAATAAAGAATATAATCAGAATATTTTTAATTTTTTTATCAGGTCTTCAAGCCGTTCAGTCCCACGGCCACTTGTAGCGTCCTGTGTTGATACCCACTGACGGAGCTTATTAAGGGCAAGCTTATGTTCAATAGCATCACTACTGATTTCAACTCCACGTTTAAGACTGGCACACTTATCTGTTAGATAAAGTATGGCTCCAGCGTTCAGACACGTAAAGTCAATACATGCCTCGTGCCCTATGCCTGCTAGCACCTGAACAAAGCGTACAGCTTCTTGATGTATATTTCCTAAATTGAGCCTGTTCAATATTACACCTCAATTACGTCGCTACGCTTTCCAGTTCGAGCGTGCTGAAAGATGATATCCAGAGTTAAGACGATGTCATGCTCGATGACGTGGATAAGCACATTGTCATGCCCCATGTAAGTATTG